>NZ_JAVRCA010000033.1:0-86961 GCF_034530995.1 Nostoc sp. DedQUE04
TTAAACTAATATATCTTCTTGAAAAACTCCAGTTCTCAAGGTGGATGAGGTTTATGTCAATAAAATAGTTATATTTTTGTATAGAAAATACTGGAATGCAATAGATAAGAGGTTACTAATTAATCTAGAAAATGTAGGAATTGAGAGATGAGCGACATTAAAAGACAAGCCGCTTTGCCTTTAACCACATGGAAGCGGCCCCACATAGGGACATCAAATTTTACGAATCCATCGCTTGTCTCATCCAATATTCCCACATTGGCCAATCCAACACGCGGTTTTGGTTTACCAACAAATAATAATACTGCGCTCAATGGCGACGTTCAAGAAACTACGTCTGTTAATGAGCAATTATTAGAACCAGAAGCTATTAAAGAAAAACCTCTTGTTCATGACATTAGTCGCATATCTTTGCATCGTCCACAGCCGCAACTTATAGGTAGCCAGCCAAAAGACCAGTATGAGCAGTCATCTGACCAGATTATGCTTCTACCTAGACCTAAGTCAAATATAAATATTGGTGGAATAGATTCATATATAGTACAACGAAAATGTGCAGATTGTGAACAAGAAAAAGAGGAAGTACAAACCGAGTTGTCGCTACAAAGGGTTAGCGATCGCAGCGTCCAAACCCAAGATAATATTGAGAGTCAGTTAAATAATAGTAAGGGTGGAGGAAGCCCGTTATCTCCCGAAGTGCGAGACTTTATGGAACCACGCTTTGGTAGTAAATTCGACGATGTGCGAGTACATACTGACTCCAATGCTACGCAGATGAGTAAGTCGTTGGGAGCGCAGGCCTTTACTCATGGTAGTGATGTTTACTTTAGCGCCGAGAAATCACCTGGTAATAACGAGTTGACAGCCCATGAGTTAACCCATGTGGTACAGCAGACAGGCAAAGTGCAGAAACAAAGCGATGCATCTACAGCACCAGCCCCTGTTGAACAGACTAGTGGTATGCCGCCCAAAAAAGGGACAACTAAAATTGACAAAAAGAATGCCACAATTACTGCTTCGGGAAAAAATATTACCGAAGCAATTACAAACTTAACATCACAAGGAAAGGGCGAAGCGGGCAGTGTTACTTGTGCCCCCGCAAAAGATGTCAAAACTTATCAAGCAGAAGATAAATCCGATGAAATTGTTTATGAGGCAGATGTCTTAGTAACAGAAACTAAGGCAATGCCCGTCTGGACGGAACTCGATCAACAGTGCGAACCTGTTAAAAAAGAATGGGCAAGGTTTTATAGCGCTCTTGATACACACGAGAATGGGCACATTAGTATTGACGAGAAGGCTTTTAAAGATTTACACAAAAAGCTTCTTGGCAAAACAACCTCAGCATCTGACAAGATTTTTAACGATACTTACGCCCAAGCAAATACTGATAATAATGCTTACGACACCACAACGAAACACGGACTCACTCAAGGTACAGGAGTAACTCCGGTACAGTGCGGCCCAGAAAAAGTTTCTCAAAGTGGAGATGAATCGGATGCAAAGGTAGAGGTTCAAACTCAACAATAGAGGCGAAAACACCAAAATAACGCAGACCTGCTAATCATTTTCGCGTTTACACTGTTTGGAGTCAAATTGAGAAATTACAAAAAGAACTCCGAATCATACGGAAGCTACTTGGCTTGACTACAGTGCAAGAAGTGTCAACGGCGAATTTCTCCACAAGGTGCTTGATTCTTCTGGCTGTCTGTGATAGTTTTTTTTGTACAAACCATAAAATACTGTAATCTTATCAAGATACCGTTGTTTTTAAATCTCGTTAACCTATTTACACAGATTGGGAGTTAAGAATAAATAGCTAATCTATCGAGATTATTTATTGCAGGGAATACATTGCGAACCAACAAACTAGAAATTAATCTCTAAGCCAGGGCAACCTTATGAGCAAAATACGTGCTGTGATTGTTGATCCCAATGTGCCGGGGCGTTTGGCACTGACTGAAGTGACTGCACCAAAGCCTGGCCCAGATGAAGCTCTAGTGCGGGTAGCAGCAATCTCCCTCAATCGGGGAGAGATAAAACGTTCAACCACTGCTGAGGCTGGTTGGCAGCCTGGTTGGGATTTGGCAGGTGTAGTGGAAATCGCCGCCGCCGATGGTTCGGGGCCTCCCCAAGGGGCGCGTGTAGTTGGCTTGCGTCGTGCTGGTGCTTGGGCAGAACTCGTATCTGTTCCCACCAATGCTTTAGCAGTAGTGCCATCATCGGTATCTTTTGCTCAAGCTGCCACATTGCCTGTAGCGGGTTTAACTGCATACCATGCGGTGTTAAAAGGTGGTTCACTTTTGGGTCGGACAGTTCTGGTTACAGGCGCATCAGGAGGCGTTGGTTACTTCGCTATCCAATTGGCGCAACTGTCAGGAGCGCAAGTCGTGGCACATATTCGTCAAGCTGGTTATGAAACTTTAGTTAGAGAAGCAGGGGCGCAATCGGTGGTGATTGGCGAAGACCTTTCACCTGCCAGCGAGTATGGGCCCTACGATCTAATTGTAGAGTCAGTGGGTGGCAAGACTTTGGGTATAGCCCTTAGCTTACTGGCACAGGATGGAAAAACTGTACTGTATGGAGTCTCTGGGGGAGCTGAAGTGACATTCAATGCGGCTCAATTTTTTGGGACTGGTAGCGTCAGCCTGTATGGTTTACGTCTGTTTGATGAATTGAGATTTGAATCAGCAGCAGTCGGTCTAAAAAGACTTTTGAGTCTAGTAGAAGCAGGTGAGTTACATCCTCACATTGATTTAGAAGCTTCTTGGACACAAATAGCTGATGTAGCACAACAACTACTCGACAGGCGTTTTCCTGGCAAGGCTGTATTGCACATTTCAAAATAATTCGTAATTCGTAATTCGTAATTCGTAATTAATTTTTTCATGCACTAATTTATTCAGAAAGACTAATGTTTTTCCTTGTTGCAATCAGGCAGATTTATTTGTGAGGTGAGAATTACGAATGATGAATTAAAAACTACGAATTATGCTGATTTTTGGTTCAAACTAGATCGGCTTGTAGCCATTAGTAATCTCAAGATAGATCGCCCAAAAGGGACATCACATCCACGTTATTCATCCTTTGTTTATCCGTTGGACTATGGATACTTGGAAAACACTCGCTCTGGAGATGGAGCCGATATTGATGTTTGGATAGGTAGTTTGTCTAGTAAAAAAGTCACCGCCGTCATTTGTAGTGTTGACTTGGAAAAACGGGATACAGAAATCAAAATACTTCTGGGCTGCACTTCTGGGGAAAATCAAACCATCTTGGATGTCCACAATACAGGCTCTCAATCAGCAATATTATTGGTTCGCAATTAAATTATTTAGATTTTTGAGGGTAAGTTTGTATGAGTTTAGAACTAAAACTATCAGGTAAAACTGCGATCGTTACAGGAGGAAGTGCGGGAATTGGTTTAGCTACTGCCAAAGCACTTTATAGTGAGGGTGTGAATGTTGCGATCGCAGCCCGCAATCAAGAAAGACTAGAAAATGCAGTAGCTGACATCCAGTCTTTACCAACTTCTGGCGCTAAAGTTATTGCCATCAGCGCTGATTTAACTAAAGCAGAGGATGTTGAGAAAGTTGTCTCCACAACATTAGCCCAGTTTAATCAGATTGATATCTTAATTAACAATGCCGGATCAGCCCGTGCTGGGTCTTTCCTAGAATCCACAGATGATTTATTTTTGGATGCTTGGAACTTAAAATTATTGGGCTATATCCGCTTAGTTAGAGCCGTCGTTCCCCATCAAAAAAGTCGCGGTGATGGGCGGATTGTCAATATAGTCGGCGGTGCAGGACGGACACCTCGTCCGAACTTCCTAGCTGGCGGTACAAGCAATGCTGCTTTGTTGAATTTCACGAAGGGCATTTCTAAAGAGCTAGCCGAGTACAAAATTCGGATTAACGCTATCTCCCCTGGTGCTACAGCTACTGAGCGTGCCGAGACTTTAGCTCGGCAAAACGCCCAAGCGCAAGGCATCACCGTTGAGCAAGTAAAGGCACAAAATATCCAAAGTATTCCTTTAAAAAGAATCGCCCAGCCAGAAGAAATTGCCGCACTGGCGCTATTTTTGGTGTCTGATCTTGCTGCATCGATTACAGGAACAGAGATTATCGTTGATGGCGGATCTACCCCTGGTGTTTAGTAGAGACGCAATTCA
The DNA here is from genome assembly GCF_034530995.1 of Nostoc sp. DedQUE04. Lineage (NCBI taxonomy): Bacteria > Bacillati > Cyanobacteriota > Cyanophyceae > Nostocales > Nostocaceae > Nostoc > Nostoc sp. DedQUE04. Next base: position 4,175 of record NZ_JAVRCA010000033.1, read on the forward strand.
TCAGACGCGATGAATCGCGTCTCTACATTTTGTAAAAACATAAACTTCTTGGAGATCAAAAACATGGGTTCTCAATACTTTGATATCAAACCAGTTGCAGGACGTATCGGTGCTGAAATTATTGGTGTTAATCTGAGTTCTAATCTCAGTGATGACATCATCAGCGATATTCGCAAGACTTTAGTCAAATACAAAGTGATATTTTTCCGTGGTCAGCAACAGCTTGATGCTGATGGACAGGTTGCTTTCGCTCGTCGTTTTGGTGAAGTCACTACAGCCCACCCAACTATACCATCGCTGCCAGAAAACCCAGAAGTCTTAGACCTGAATTATGGTCGTACCACTTCCCGCGCCAATAGCTGGCATACCGATGTGACATTTGTAGACCGTCCACCTCTCGGTTCTATCTTACGAGCGCTTGATATTCCCCCAACTGGTGGCGATACAATCTGGGCAAACTCGGTGACTGCATACCAAGATTTACCTATTCATCTGCGTAATCTCGCAGACCAACTTTGGGCAGTACATAGCAACAAATACGACTATGCTACTGCATTTGACTTACCTGAAGATGCCAAGGCTTACCGGGCTGTCTTCACCTCGACTGTGTACGAGACTCTGCACCCAGTTGTACGCGTCCATCCCGAATCTGGAGAGCGCGGGCTATTCATCGGCGGATTTGTGCGCCAGTTCCGTGGCTTATCAACGACTGAATCAGATGATATTCTGCGGCTGTTGCAAGCGTACATCACACGTCCTGAGAACACAGTCCGGTGGCGTTGGCAAGTTGGTGACGTAGCTTTTTGGGATAATCGGGCTACTCAACATTATGCGATCGCAGATTACGGCGATCAGCCCCGCCACGTTCAACGAGTCACAATTGTCGGCGATCTCCCAGTTGGCATCGATGGTAAACAAAGTGAGGCTATCAAAGGAGATGCTTCTCAGTACAACCGACGTGAGGCGGTGACTGCATAATACTTGGGCATGGGGCATGGGGCATGGGGAATAGGAGAGAGATCAGTTTTTGATACTTGTGAACGAGTGTTTAATACTCGTGAATGAGTCTTTGAGCTTCATTAATGAGTCTTTGAACTCCATTAATCAGGCTTTGATACTCGTTAATGAGGCTTTGAACTCCATTAATTAGTCTTTGAGCTTCATTAATGAGGCTTTGATACTCGTTAATGAGTCTTTGAGCTTCATTAATGAGGCTTTGATACTCGTTAATGAGTCTTTGAGCTTCATTAATGAGGCTTTGAACTCCATTAATGAGTCTTTGAGCTTCATTAATGAGTCTTTGAACTCCACTTCCCTGTTCCCTCCCCCTTGCTGGCTTAACCTTTTGCTGACTAATGGCGATCGCGCTTTTTTATGAAACTTTTCTATACACCTAACTCACCTTATGCACGCATTCCACGAGTAGCAACACTAGAACTGAAGATGAATTTTCTAAACGACCTTCCATGCAAGTAACAAAACCAGAGTCTTAATAACCAACACTTTCTTGTTCCAAATAAAAGAACGAAAAAAGCATGAGTACGCCTCGCAAATACAAACATGAGTACGAAAAAACAACTTAAACTCGGAGCATTTTTACCCGGTAGTGGTCATCATGTCGCAGCATGGCGACATCCCAACACCCCGGCTGACGGAGGTCTGAATTTCCAGCATTACAAGCAGCTGGCACAAACGGCTGAACGGGGTAAATTTGATATGCTTTTCCTCGCAGATGGTTTAGCTGTCTGGGATCGAGGGCAAGGGACTGAGGCTTTTAGCCGTTCGGGACAATTCAGTGTCCATTTTGAACCTTTAACCTTATTGTCGGCTCTGTCTGCGGTGACAGAAAATATCGGATTGGTGGCGACATCATCAACGACTTATGATGAACCTTTTCATCTCGCCCGCAAGTTTGCATCACTAGATTATCTTAGCGGTGGTCGTGCCGGATGGAATCTTGTAACCTCTGCTGCTGAAGCCGCAGCGCAGAATTTTAGCCAAGAAAACCACTTAGAACACTCACTCCGCTATGAACGGGCGAGGGAATTTGTGGATGTTGTCACCAAACTTTGGGACAGTTGGGAAGACGATGCTTTTCTCCACGATAAGGAGTCAGGTATTTACTTTGATGCAGAAAAGTTGCATGTTCCCCACCACAAGGGTAAATATTTCTCGGTGCGCGGCCCGCTCAATGTGGCGCGTCCACCACAGGGATATCCAGTAATCGTACAAGCTGGATCTTCCGAGGCTGGACAGGATTTAGCTGCCCAAACAGCAGAGGCGATTTTTACTGCACAACAGACATTGGCAGAAGCTCAAGCCTTCTACGCCAGCGTCAAGGGGAGATTGGCTAAATACGGACGTTCCCCTGACCATCTCAAAATTATGCCAGGTGTATTCCCCGTAATTGGTAAGACTGAGCAGGAAGCTAAAGATAAATATGAGCAACTTCAGAAGTTGATTCATCCCTTGGTCGGATTAGGGCTGCTCTCTGGGTTAGTGGGTGGCCATGATTTGTCTAAGTATCCCCTAGATGGGCCGCTGCCGGATCTGCCAGATACCAACGGTGGCAAAAGCCGCTTGCAGTTGATTACCGATCTTGCCCGCAGAGAGAATTTAACAATCCGACAACTGTATTTGTGGATTGCAGGAGCGCGGGGACATCGAACGATTCTCGGAACACCAGAACACATTGCCGATCAGTTAGAAGATTGGTTCGTCAATGGTGGGGCTGATGGATTTAACATTATGCCGCCCTGGCTACCTGGGGGTTTAGAGGAATTCGTGGATTTGGTAATTCCCGAACTGCAACGCCGAGGAATATTTCGTACTGAGTATGAAGGTAGTACTTTGCGTGAAAATCTTGGTTTGCCTCGTCCGGTGAACCAGTTCAGCACAAAGACTGCTCCTGAACCTGTGGGCGTCGGTTCCTTGGCATAGTTTTGATTGAACTGGCAGTGTTTTTGAAGCGACGGCTTTGATTTCCTCAAACTTCATCTGGTTTGTTATTCCAGTAGTTTTAACAATACAATCAAGTCGTCTCTAAGGAAACTTTTTATCGTGTTGGGCATCCTGACGGTTCTTCTATCCTCCTTTGTTTTGACGTTTCACAACGTTACAGTCCGAGTTTTGTTTTCAGAACATCTCGTACTAGGTTTATTTTTACTCGGTGGATACGTTAAACCGGATTTGCAGAATTCATTCTTGCTGATGTTCATGCGAATGCTGCTGGTGGTTCCACTCATGGCATCTTTATCATTCAAGCTATATCCATCTGCTTGGACAGAATTTCAAGACTTGTTCACTCGAAACGGTAAGGATATTTTGATTCAAGCTCTTGGCTGTGGAGTGCTGATGTTTGTGTATATTGCCTCACTCTACATTGCTATTGGCTTGATTCCCACAGGTATTGCCTTGACCCTTTTCTTCACCTATCCCGTATTTACAGCGCTGCTATCTTGGAGGTTTTTTGGCGATCGCCCCACATTGTTCCGTTGGCTGGTGATGGGTATTATTCTGGTGGGAAGCGCTCTCACCATTCCCCAATCTTCTGCCACCTATAGCAGTCATACCATTGCGATCGGCATTTTCGCTAGTTTTGGCGCTGGGATCGTTTACGCCTTTTATTGCATCATTGCTCAAAAATGTTTGGAAAAATTCCATCCAGTTCCCTTTACCTGGATCAGTTTTGCCTCCACTCTACTGCTCTCCGGTATTAGTTTACTGTTTTGGCCAGCTAATAACGCCCAACTTGACTGGACACCTTTATGGATTGGTAGCATCTTTTCGGGTCTTGTTAGCTTTCTGGGACACACTTTAAACAATGTAGGGATTCAGATGGTTGGCGCATCTACTGCTTCCATAATCGGCTCTAGCAGTCCAGCTTTGACGGCGTTAGTGGCATGGATAACCATTAACGAAACTTTAAACGTGATTCAGAGTATAGGGATTGGTGTTGTCACATTAGGCATCGCCTTACTTAGTGCAGAAGGCTTTATGAAATCGCTCAAAATTAGGAGTTGAATTGGGAATTGGGAATTGGGCATGGGGCATGGGGTAATTTTAGAACGTTACTTTCTTAATTACGAATTACGAATTACGAATTAAAATATGCCTTTCTCCGCTATCCTCTTCGATCTTGACGGGACTTTGACAGATCCGAAACCTGGCATCACTGGTTGTATTCAGTATGCGCTCTCTGAACTTGGTTACAAACCATCGAATGCTGATGAATTAAATTGGTGTATTGGCCCGCCACTGAAAGATAGCTTTTCGCAATTACTCAATACCTTGGATGGTACAGTAATTGAACAAGCTCTTTTACTATATCGTCGTCGTTTTGCCACAATTGGATTATTTGAAAACTCACTTTATCCCCAAATTACAGAAGTTTTAAAAGCAATTCGTTGTGCTGGTTATAAAACTTTTGTTGCGACTTCTAAACCATATATTTATGCTACGCAAATTATTGAATATTTTGGCTTATCATTGCTTTTTGATGGTATTTATGGTAGTGAACTTGACGGAACCCGGAGCATAAAAGGTGACTTAATTCACCATATTTTATTAACAGAAAAACTTTTACCCTCTACTGTGGTGATGGTAGGTGATCGCTCCCATGACATCATTGGAGCCAAGCGCCATCAAATCGCCTCAATTGGTGTCACCTATGGCTATGGAACCGAGGAGGAATTGAAGGCTCATGGTGCTGACTTGATTGCCCATTCTCCAAGTGATATTCCCAGATTTATAATTTATAATTCGTAATTCGTAATTCGTAATTCGTAATTTAAAATAATGCCGCCATCATTAACGTTTATCCATAGCTTGCTGTTGTTTAGTACTGCTTTTATTGCAGGCGGCTTAAATGCTGTAGCCGGTGGTGGAAGCTTTATCACGTTTCCGACTCTCATCTTTACGGGTGTACCTCCGATCGCAGCTAACGCCACCAATAATACTGCAATTTGGGTGGCTTCCCTAGCCAGTGCTGGAGCATATCGTCAAGATTTAGGCATCGAGCGGCGAGATTTTTTACTTTTATGTGGTGTCAGTTTAGTTGGTGGCATGATTGGCTCCATAGCTTTGTTGTATACATCGCCAGATGTCTTTAAAAAGCTGATTCCCTATCTATTGCTGCTAGCAACAGTTGTATTTACCTTTGGCGAACCGTTCAAAAAGTGGTTGCAGCGTCAAAACCAGAATACATCACCGGAATCTGTACCGTTGTTTAATTTGGTACTGGCTCAACTAGCGATCGCCATCTATGGCGGTTTCTTCGGCGCAGGTATAGGAATTTTAATGCTGGCAGCTTTAACGTTTTTAGGTATCAAAAGTATCCACAAAATGAATGCTTTTAAGACATTTTTAGGGAGTTGTATCAATGGTATTGCGATCGTTCCATTTCTTTTTGCTGGTGTGATTGCTTGGCATCAAGCTATTTTGATGGCAGTCGGTGGCTCTCTTGGTGGTTACTTAAGCGCCCATTATGCTCGTAAACTTGAACCGCACTTAATTCGGAAATTTGTGATGATTGTTGCCTTTAGCATGACTGCCTACTTTTTTATTCACGGTTAAGAACTGGGAACTACTCAGGGGTGATGTATGGAAGCATCAAACAAATCACAAGTCATGCTGCGTGCTTTTAGTTCCAGAAATTTTCGCCTGTACTACACAGGTCAGGCAATTTCTTTGATTGGTACATCAATGACTCAAGTGGCTACTAGTTGGTTAGTATATCGCCTCACTGATTCCGCTTGGTTACTTGGTCTAGTGGGCTTTACCAGCCAAATTCCCACACTTGTGTTGATTCCTCTGGGTGGAATCATTGCCGATCGCACCAACCGCCATCGCATTCTGCTTGTCGCCCAGATTTTGGGAATGCTTCAGTCTTTGGCTCTAACGTGGCTAGCCCTAAGCGGTACGATTAATATCGAGTACATTGCAATTCTTGGTGTGCTGCAAGGGATTATCAACGCCTTCGATATTCCGACTCGACAGGCATTTCTTCCAGAAACAGTTAGTAAGGAAAATCTCGGTAATGCCTTTGCCTTATACTCTTCTCTTGTGAGTGTGACGAGTATGGTAGGCCCTGCGATGCCTACGGCGGCAAGCTACGCAGGTTTGCTGATTGTAGCGCTGGGATCGGGGTTGTGTTTCCTGATTGATAGCATCAGTTACTTCGCTGTAATTATTGCCCTGCTAGCAATACAACTGACATCTAGAAAAGTAGTTATTTCCAAGCGCAAACCTTTAGAAGAATTAAAAACTAGTTTTAAATATGCCTTTGGGTTTTTGCCAATTCGCTCAGTCTTAATTGGTTCGGCTTTAGTTTGCTGCGTCTGGGGATTTTATTTAGCTTTAGGGCCGATTTTTGCCAAGGAGATTTTGCAAGGTGGCCCTAACACCTTCGGTTTCTTGATGACAGCTTCCAGTTTGGGAACCTTAGCAGGTGGTATCTATTTAACGAAGCATAGCAATGTACTGGAATCGGGTAAAGTTCTAGCTTTGGGTATAGGTTTTATGGGAGTAAGCTTAATTGTCTTTGCCCTATCCCGTGTGTTCTGGCTTTCGCTGCTTTCATTATTAGCGGCTGGTTTCGGCTTTATTTTGCAAATAATTGCCGGACGTACTTTGCTTCAGTTATTGGTGAGCGATGAAAATCGCGGACAAATTACAGGTCTTTATGTTATGGCATCTACAGGCGCAGTACCTATAGGCAACTTAATAGCTGGCGCACTAGCAAGCAAAATTGGTAGTAGCAATACTGTCATCCTTGGTGCAAGTATTTGTATTGCAGGCTCAATTTTATTTATGCAGCAAATCTCCACCTTTCGCGATCTAGTTCGTCTGAATTTACCTACTGAAGGAGCTTAAAAAAAATAGCTCTGGCTATTTAAAAGAGTGCATAATCAGCCATAACATCAAAAATTGGTAACACAATGACTACTATAAATGACCCTACTGTTGTAGCTGAAGTAACTGATTTATATCTCAAATATGAAAAAGCCCTTTTTAATAACAATTTGGAGGTGATGGATAGCTTGTTTTGGGATGCGGTTGAAGTCGTGCGCTTTGGAATCACAGAAAACCTCTATGGTAGCGATGAAATTCGTAACTTTCGTCAGAATCGACCCAACCCGAAAATAGAGCGAGAAATCTCGAATCTCAAGGTTGTCACCTTTGGGAAAGATGCAGCAACAGTGACTTTAGAGTTTCGCCGAATTATCAATGGTGTAGAGCGTTTCGGGCGACAAAGCCAGACTTGGTACAGGTTTACTGAAGGCTGGAAGGTGGTATCAGCCCATGTTTCATTATTGCCAGTGTGAATTTTAAAACTATGACTAGCATTACCGAAATTGCCCCAGATATCTATCGCATCTCAACCTATGACCCAAAAATAGATATGCAATTCATCCAGTTTTTAGTGAAGGATGAAAAACCATTATTATTTCATACGGGTCTAAAGGGGATGTTTTCAATAGTACATGATGCAGTGGCAAAGATTATTGACCCATCACAAATTCGCTGGATTAGCTTTAGCCATTTTGAAGCTGATGAATGTGGATCGCTAAATGAATGGCTGTCTATTGCGCCAAATGCTCAGACAGGTTGTAGCCCCATAGCAGCCTTTGTGAGTGTAGATGATTTTGCAATTCGTCCATCCAAAATTATGCAACACGCTGAAGTTTTAAACACTGGTAAATATAATTTTCAGTTTCACCATACACCCCAAGTTCCTCATGGTTGGGATGCAGGATTATTCTTGGAAACTAGTCATAAAACCTTATTTTGCTCAGACCTTTTCCACCAGTTTGGAGATGTGGAAGCAATAACTGAGTCTGATGTGATTGAACGGTTCCGTCAAACAATCGTCAATTATGAAGCAAGTCCTTTTCCCAATTACATACCATATACAACACATAGCGATGCCTGCGGCGGGCTGCGCCAACGCATTCTCCAAGAATTAGCAGTTCTCAAGCCGCGTACACTGGCGACAATGCATGGTTCAACGTTTGTGGGAGATGGTGAACGTGCATTGCAAGATTTAGCAGTTGTGTTGCGAGAAGTTTTGGTGAATCAGATTACTGCCACATAAATCTGCGTGACGGCAAAAAATGCAGTAATTTTAGCAACACGCATCCAATGAAATAATTATTGTAAAAAGTAGAAAAACAGAGGTTTAAATATGGTAAGTCCATTTGATTGGATTTTATTAAAATCTAGACATATAGTAAAAGACAGATGGATTTCAGTACGGTCTGATACTTGCCAAATGCCTAATGGAACAATAGTTGAACCCTATTATGTTCTGGAATATCCAACATGGGTAAATGTTGTAGCTTTAACCAAAAATCAAGAACTTATTTTAGTAAAGCAATATCGCCACGGTCTGAAAAAAACAATTCTAGAATTGCCCAGTGGTGCTGTAGAGACTGAAGATTTTTTTCCAGTAGAAGCTGCAAAACGCGAATTATTAGAAGAAACTGGTTACACGAGCAATCATTTTATTGAAACTGGTATATTATCACCAAACCCAGCTACTCATACCAATTTCACCCATTGTTTTTTAGCAACAGATGTGGAATGTGTAGCTGATTTAAAGTTAGACGTTACAGAACAAATTGATGTAGTTTTATTACCCCTAGAAAAGGTAATTGAAGGTATTGAGAATAATATATTACTGCAAACATTACATATTAGTTCATTATTCTTCGCTCTCAAAAAACTTGGTAAAGTGCAATTTTATTAGTCATCTGGCTAGAGTTGCCTTTGTCAATAGTCCTTACTACGTACCAGACATAAAGGAGGATTCACTAATGATATTGGAAACTCAACGCCTATTCCTGCGGGAAATGACGCTTTCTGACCTTGACGCGCTACTGCTTGTCCTCGGCGATGCAGAGTCGATGCGCTACTACCCAAAGCCCTTTGACCGCGAGATGGTGGAAAAATGGATTGACCGACATCGCCACAACTACGTACAGCATGGCGTAGGCTTATGGGCGATGGTTCTTAAAGCAACGGGCGAGGTAATTGGCGACTGCGGACTGGTTTGGCAAGAGGTCGAGGGACATCGAGAACTCGAAATTGGTTATCATGTCCGCCGCGACCAACAAAGGCAGGGTTACGCCACCGAAGCCGCGTATGCTTGCCAAGACTACGCCTTTAACGTACTGGGTTGCGATCGCGTCATTTCCTTGATTCGCCCAGAGAACATCCCCTCTCGCCGTGTCGCTGAAAAGAACGGACTCAAGGTCGTTCAGGAGACACTATGGCGAAACATACCGCACTATATATATGCTGTGCAGCGCTCAGAAAGTAAACTTCTTACAATAAGTAATCTCAGAAGCAGAGAAGTTTAATAATCTCTGTACCAACGTTGAGGCTGCTCACGGAAACATAGTTAGCCATTGCATCAATATGAGAACGGAAAGTATTTGGATCGTAGGGCACTTTTACTGAGCGTTAGCGGGACGTTTAGCCTGTGCTGAGTAAAGAAGTAAGATTCCTCACTCAGCACTCCTGATAATTGGGTTGTCTCATTCCAGCAAAGACTAGGAACGAGATTTTAAAAAGATGAAGCGTTAGGTTGTAGAGCGAACTTTTGGTTGGCTATGCTTCAAAAGATCGGGTGCATTTAATTTTTTGAGTATAAAATCTAGTTGCTAAAAGAGCCGCACCTGCTACTAAAGTTGCTAGTACACTATTAGGTTCGGGGACGGCAGCAACTTGAGCATCAATTCGTGCAGTTCCAGCAAACAAACCGGTCAATTTAGAGTCGCCTAATATATTAGCAAACTCTGGAGAAATCAACAATTTCACATCAGGGATGGTTAAATTATAGCCATCAAATGCTACAAGTCCTGGAGCGCTCAAATCAAACAAAATTGTATTTAAAGAAAACGTATCTCTTAAAACAAGTCCGCTGGCACCTGTGACAGTACGTCCTGGAGCAAAACCGATTGAAAAGTTACCAACAGTAATTTGATTGTTGAATGTAACAGTACCAGTATGCTCGATTGTACCAGAGAGTGGAGTAAAACCGCCCTCGTCACTGAACGTGAAGTTGGTGGCTGAGTCGATGTTGAAACCAACTAAATAATTGCTAGGAATTGGTGCAACTGTCTGATTAGTACCTGTCAAGTTTAGCCCAATACTACTAAGAATCTCTTCGTGATCGCGATCGATACTGGTGACTCCAGATATCACTTTAAAAGTTGCAGCTTCTACCTGTATGGGTGCTATTGAGATGAAAGCTGCTGTAGTACAACCAAGAATCCCTGCAAACTGAAAAAAATGCATATATATTTCTGATGATCTTCGTATTTTATTTTAAATAATAAAACCTTTCTTATTAATCTATAAAGTCAAAATTTACTCTAAAAAAATATTTGCAAAAGTTAAGTTTGTGTAAATACACAGTTAATAACAATATTTAAACCAGGTATTTAAAAACCCAAGTTAAGTAAGTAGGTACAAATAAAAATCAATCATCAGAATGAAGTATAAAGCATGAAGTATAAAGCTTTAAGGATAGAAAATGAAAAAAATATAGTTACGTTTAATTATGTCCAATACCAATTATTTACCCTTCAATCTAATAATTATGAAGTGGTCAAACATAAGCTTACCTTTAATTATTGATAAGTTTAAATTAAGAGTTGCAGTACTGTCTTATATAATTTCAGTGTAATAATGATAAAAAAATGATATAAATACGTTGATAAAAGCACAGCAATGCTCATACATATCAATTTCAACCAAAACACAAGAGAAAATTTTCGTTTACAGCCAGAGGTAATGCCTTAAAAGCGGTTCTGTTGGAAATTTAGGAGGCGTATTTTTACAATAGGTATTCCCAGACTTAGCTGAGAACTAGAGAAAGCTGATTTTTTCTTGTCGATTTACTTTTTAGTTCACAGACTTGTTCTAATCCACCAGCTTATTTTCTCCAAATTAGGATCTATTTCCTGCCAAAAGCTGGCTGAAAAGTCTACTTCTCTTGCTGCTGCAAGTATTTTATCTATACTGTCGAAATTTTTTTGAATCAATTGTTTATCTAGTTTAGGAATATCTAATTTCAGATATTTCAAACGGTTGGGTAATTCTACTTTCTCTTGTGTCGGCAAGTGCTGAATTCGATCGACTTGTTCTAAAATTTTGTCTATTGATGTAATAACTTCTTGTAGACTCGGTTTTTTAGTTTGTAATTGTAAATCTTTTTCTTCAAAGGCTTCTTCTTGATTACCTAACTTTACTAAAACTATTTTGACAAAGAAAATATTGTAATCTATTTGACTAACTTCACCCACTTGCTGATAATGTTTTCCACTTTTATTTATAACTACTATGTCACCTTTCTCAATTCTATTGTTCATAATTTATATAGCTTGGTATTAAATTACTAAATAATCTCCTCTACAGAAAATACTACTCTAAAGCCACAAACCCTCAGTCCACCGTCTGACTCATTCCAGCTACGGCTAGCACTGCGACACAGTTCTGGACTGAAACTCCAAGAACCACCGCGTAGCACCCGGCGATTTATATCGCCGCCAACTTCCCAAGCTGTTCCATCTAAGGGTGCGTCGTTATAATTGTTATGCCACGAATCAGCACACCATTCCCAAACTAGCCCGTGCATATCGTACAATCCAAAGGCGTTGGCGACTTCAAAACTACCGACGTTTGTTGTTTCTTTACGGAATTTGCTTTTTGGTTCCATTGTGCAGCTGACTAACTCAGGGGTAATGGTTTCGCCAAAGTGGAAAGACGTTGTAGTTCCAGCCCGACAAGCATATTCCCATTCAGCTTCACTCGGTAAACGATAGTCGCGTCCAGTTTTTTCTGATAGCCTGAGACAGAATTCTACAGCTTCATACCAAGATACATTTTCCACTGGTCTATCTAGACCTTTGAATTTCGATGGATGGGGATTTAAAGCTTGTTTGACTTTAGGTAAAGCTGCTACTACTCTCCACTGTGCTTGAGTTACAGGAAATTTCCCCATAAAAAATGGTTCAACGGTAACTTGATGTCGTGGACGTTCGTCAGCATCTCCTTCAAATTCTGGTGAACCCATCATGTAAGTACCACCAGGAATCGATACCATTTCTAATGTGACAGACTTACCTAATTCTTCAGCAAAGAAGTTGGCATTACAGTTCATGCGGTTTACTTCTCTACCACCTGTGTCTACTGTCACTACATCAAATTCAAAGGTTTCTAATGGCGGTAATGGGAGGATTACTTTTTGTGGTAGCGGCGATAATATAGGTTGAGGTATCGAAACAATTTTTAAGGCAACAGGTTCAATGTTCGATGTGGCAAACTTGACATCGTTGATGACTTCAACTGCTGTTTGATACCTTTCACTCGGTAGATGTTTGAGTAATTTATCTAAAATTTTCCCTAAGTCGTCGCTGATAGTAATGCCTTTTTGCTGTAAACGTTCGCGCCACAACCATTTAGCATTCATGGCATCATAAATAGGATCGTTAATCTGTCCAGAAGCATCTTGCAAGGGCAAACATTGAGTTAAAAGACGCACACAAGTTACACCCAAAGCATACAAATCACTGCCGTGACAAGCAAATCCAGCCATTTGTTCTGTTGGGGCATAGCCAAGGGTATAAATTACCGTAGCTTGTCTTCCGATACTGGTTTGTGTTACTTGTTTAGCACCGCCAAAGTCAATTAAGACGGGTTTTTCATCACTTGCACGGCGGATAATATTTTCTGGTTTGATATCTCGATGAATGACGTTATGGGTATGAATGAATTCCAGAACTGGCAATAAATCAGCTAAAAGTTCCCAAATTTGTTGTTCGCCATAAATTTGCTGCTGAACTTCTTGTAAAAGAGTTTTTCCTTGAATAAATTCTTGTACAAGATACAAGCTAGTACCTTGTTCAAAATAAGCTAGTAATCTGGGAATTTGGGTATGATTTTCTCCCAATTCATACAACCGAAAAGCCTCTTCTTTAAAAAATTCTGCGGCTTTAGTGCGTTGTCCTGTTCCCTGGAACTGGGGGAAAAATTGCTTGATGACGCAAGGGGCGTTTAGTCTGTCTACATCTTCTGTAGAATACGTTCTACTAAATCCACCTTCACCTAAGAGTCTTAATACGCGGTAACGGTTTCTGAGAAGTTTGCCAAAGTTGCTTTGTCCGCAACTCACGCAAAATCTATTGCTATCAGAGTTGAATGGATTTGAGCAATTGGGATTTTGGCAGATTTGCATAATGAGGGGGAAATAGCATCTTATCCAAAGTTAGCCCCAATATTATCTAATTGAAAACAGTTATGTAGAGAAGCGAACACGGAAGTTTATTCATGTGTTTAAAACTATGTTTACACGAGGGCATAAGGATGAATACAATTCAAAATTCAAAATTCAAAATTCAAAATTTAAGAGAGTTACATTAGAGGATGTTTAAAAAGTTTGTAGTAGTGTATAAAGTATTTGTTTACCCCACCCTAACCCTCCCCTTGCAAAGGGGAGGGAACCGGATTTTTCTTTTTTCCTCCCTTTATAAGGGGGGATTAAGGGGGGTAATTTGACTTGTGTATACACGGTATTTGGAAAGGTGAGGGAAATAGATTTATTTTTTCCTGCCTTTATAAGGGGGGGATTAAGGGGAGTAAAATGTGATTAAAATCACAGTCAACTACTTTTAAAACAACCTCTTAGGAGATTTAAAATTCCGAATGACACTGATATTTGTGCGTTATGACAAGCATAACTCACCCGATATTTTAATATAGCTGTTGTTCGCTATCCAAAAAAGTTCATAAAGAACCAAATTACTCATAATTTTTATTGGTAATAACGAGTCTTATTTGAAAGTTTTATTCTCTCCAGAAGCGCGAATTAATTCAGCTACAAAGGCAACGATCGCAGATACTAAAATTAACATTACACTGAGAGCATTAATATCAGGTTTAACTCCGGTTCTAATGCGGCTAAAAATTTCCATTGGCAGGGTGTTAGAACCGCTACCAGCAGTAAAACTAGCAATCAGAAAGTCATCTAAGCTAAGAACAAAAGCCAACAGACAACCAGCGACAATCCCAGGCATTAATTGAGGTAACAATACTTTGATGAAAGCTTGGGTTGGTGTCGCACCTAAATCTAGTGCTGCTTCTTCTAAGTGGGGGTCTAAATTAGTCAGTCGGGAAGCAACCACAAGTCCAACGTAGGCTAGACAAAACACTACATGGGCTGCAACTATTGTCCACAAACTCAAAGGTACTGCAAAGGCTGCTAGACATACTAAAGTAGCCACTGCGATCGCAATATCGGGAATAATCAATGGTAGGTAAGCAATACCCAGATACAATTTTTTACCAGGAAATTCGTAACGCGCCAACCCAACCGCCATCAAGGTTCCTAGCACTGCGGAAATTGCCACGGCACAACCCGCAACTATCATACTGTTTTGCAAAGCTGATAAAATGCGATCGTCACTGAACAACTTGCGATACCAATCGAGAGTGAATCCTTGCCAAGTTGCACTGTAAGGCGACTTATTGAAGCTATAAAAGCCAAGTACCAGTATGGGCAGGTACATGAACACAAATATCAGCAGTGAGAAAACCGCTTGCCATGAGACACGCGGTTTTTTGATAAATGGAGAGATATTCACGTTTATATATGATTTTTCTTGATAGCAATCGGTTATATCATATTTTATGTAAAAAGTCAATGATTACTGACTAGCGATCGCCACTTTCTTTTCCATCACTGTGAATATACAAGTAGTTCTTGTCAAGATTGCAATATTCCTGGCAAACATTGCAATATTTCTCATCAAAATTAGAATATTCCTGGCAAACATTAGAATATTCCTGGCAGACATTGCAATATTCCTGGCAAACATTAGAATATTCCTGGCAAACATTGCAATATTTATCATCAACATTAGAATATTTCGGTATAATCTATTTCCCACTCGGACACACTGACTGCACTTCTTGGGGAAGTTGCCGACACATCTGCTGTAATCCTTGAGGATTAATTTGCCACCAAGCAAATAATCCCAGACTTGTACCCCCTACAAGCAACGCCAACACTCCCCCCAGCATTACCAAAGGTTTACGCCACTTCGGTTTTGTAATTAAAGTTGGTGGAATTTCTGGGTTAAGAGGTGGTTCTTCTGAAAGATCCAAATCTAGATCCGAATTTAGATCCAAATCTAGCAAAGCTTGGGAACTTTCTGTAAAAGAAGTTGGTTCTTCTAATTCCTCTAGTTCTTCTGGTTCTTCTAGTTCTTCTAATTTCTCTAGTTCTTCTTCCTGTATTTCTGTTTCTATAATCTCTTCTGGCAACGCCGGAGTCACGGGTACTAAGTATTCTGGAGAGACACGGCAATAGGTCATAACAACCGATGTATTATCATGCCCATTTTTTTCGTTTGCTAAGTTAATCCAGTTGCGGACAGCATCTTCAACTGTCATTTGCCCTGTTAACACGGGTATTGCATAATCCTGCCAAGATTGTTCTACCCAGTTGCGATCGCTTAAACCATCAGAACACAGTAGCAAAATGCCATCTTCTTCCAGAATAAATCGCTGAACATTGAGACGCAAAGATTCTGAATTTCTTGTCCCCAATGCTTGAGTTAAAGCACTCGCATCTGGTCTGAAGAGTGCCTTTCGATACAAACTTTTAGCAAGGCGTACTTCTCGCGTTGCCACATCATCATCTATAGTTAGTAGCTGGCAATAATTGCGAGTAATCCAATAGGCCCGGCTATCGCCAACATTAGCTAAGTAAAGCTCATGGGTATTATTTGATTGCCACCCAGTACTTGTCTGGATTCGTTGTGGAACTTGCAACGCCATCACAATAGTTGTAGCCATGCGTTCTTTGCCCTGGCGTTTTTGTTCGTTATTGCGGGCACAAATTACATTATTTACCACCCGTAAGCTTGCTTCTAATTGTTCCTGCAACAACTCAGGTGAAAAAAGTGCAGTTTGTTCTGTCACCTCAGTTAGTAAAGCGCGAATTTGCAACTTTACAGACTGCACTGCCAACTGACTCGCAACCTCACCGCCTTCGTGCCCACCAATGCCATCGCATACAATCGACAAGTGGCGCAATAAAGGTTCATCTAAATCACTCAAACTATTGGGATAGCAAGCATCTTCATTTTGCGCCATCATTGGGCCAATATCTGTAGAACCTGCCACCTTCAAGACTAATGGCAATTCTGCCGCAGCTGCTAGTAGTAAATTATTGAGTTGAATACTAATTTCCTCTAACTCAATCTCAGTTTCACACATCTCTTGGACAATGTCCTGTAACGCTTTAGCTACTGATGCCTTCGCAGAAACTACCCAAAACTGCCAACATTCCCCCAGATTTTGTAAACTCAACTTCTCATCAGCTGGTGTTTGGTAGAGTTCCAACAGTCGCACACACCAACCTTCGACTCTCAAGTTGTCTATTACTAGTAAACTGCGGCTAAGTCCCAATTCTGCTAGAGGTGTCCAAAGTTGGAGAATTTGCCACAGCCAATAAACTTGTCGTATTGCCGTGGCTTCCTCCCAAGCCTCAACAATAGTTGGATAGATATTTCCTGTCTTATCTATCGGCGCATTTTCCAATAAGAGGATATCAGTTGTATCTTCTTCAAGATTACTAGCAAACCCATAAGCCTGGGGCAGATGCAACCGCTCTTGATATAACCGTAAATAAGGAATTACTGCCGTTGGCAATTCTTCAGGTACATCTGGCGGCAGTCCCGGTTGAGTATCCAGCCAAATCTGTTGTTTAATTACCTCATACCTATCTGCTACCTTTGTGCCTGGTGGGATGCAAGCAGCCAATGAGCCAGTCGCCCAAAGATAGCGGTGAACTAAAGGAGTTTGGCAACTGGCACAAACATTATCTCCCATAGGATTAATGGGGCTATTACAGCGTGGATTTATACAAAAAATTATCAGTTGAGTAGAAATCATAAATATAGGAGTCAGGAGTCAGGAGTCAGAATTCTTATTTATACATAAACTTCGATTAACTTTAGCTGGCAATGGATTGAAGGCTAGAATAAACTGGACTTGTGTACCGTTAGCTACACCTTGTTACTGAAATTAATCAAAATTACAAAATTATTGGTAGAAATACCCAGTTTTGTTTTCTGTAAATAACTTATATCTGGCTGTATCTAATCGTAGAAATGCATTTACGTCAATGTAGAGTTTAGGATGGCGCTATGCCAAGTTTTACCTTAATCTGGCTTCTGGCAGGAGCAGTTCTGTGTTTAATGGAACTGTTCTTACCGTCGGCGTTTGTCGCCTTGATGATGGGAATTAGCGCTTTTGTGGTGGCGCTGCTGTCTGGAGTGGGTATGGGAAGTGTATGGTTGCAAATTGTAGTTTGGCTGTTGCTTTCCATAGCCCTAATCGTGCTTTCTCGTCGGTTTTTGCAACCAAGACAACGCAAATCAAAAATTCGGGATGCAGTCATAGCTGAAACCTTAACAGAAATTCTGCCTGGAAAAACAGGGCGGGTACGGTATGAGGGAAATTCTTGGCAAGCAAGATGTGACGATGACAAATTTACCATACCACCCCATCAAAGAGTTTACGTAGTTAGGAGGGAAGGTACTACTTTGATTGTTGTACCAGAAAATCTGTTGAATTCTTGAGTATTTGTCATTTGTCACTTGTACTGAGCGAAGTCGAAGTATTTGTCATTTGTCATTTGTCACAATTCAATAGTTCTTTTTACTCTAATTTCTCTGCTCACTCATCTCCTCCACTTTGCACTCCCTTTATTAAAAATTAGGAGATTTACAATGGAACAGTTTTTTTTACTAGTATTTTTAGCTCTTGGTGGTTCTGCTGTAGCAGGTTCGGTGAAAGTCGTCAATCAGGGCAATGAAGCTTTGGTGGAAAGATTGGGTAGCTATAACAAAAAACTAGAACCAGGACTAAACTTTGTCGTTCCTTTTGTAGATAGAGTTGTCTACCGAGAAACTATCAAAGAAAAAGTCTTAGATATTCCTCCTCAACAGTGCATTACCCGTGACAACGTTGGTATTGAGGTAGATGCAGTGTTTTATTGGCGCATTGTGGATATGGAAAAAGCCTGGTACAAGGTAGAAAATCTCCAAGCGGCAATGATAAATATGGTGCTGACTCAAATTCGTGCCGAAATGGGACAACTGGAGTTGGATCAAACTTTTACTGCTCGTTCCCACATCAGTGAGCTTTTATTACAAGATTTGGATGTTGCGACCGATCCTTGGGGTGTGAAAGTGACACGGGTAGAACTGCGAGATATTATTCCGTCTCAAGCAGTACGAGAATCGATGGAATTGCAAATGTCAGCAGAACGACGTAAACGGGCTGCAATTTTAACTTCTGAAGGCGATCGCGAAGCTGCTGTCAATAGCGCCAGAGGTAAAGCTGACGCGCAAATCTTGGATGCGGAAGCTCGTCAAAAATCGGTAATTTTGCAAGCGGAAGCCGAACAAAAGGCGATCGTTTTGAAGGCTCAAGCAGAACGTCAACAACAAGTTTTGAAAGCCCAGGCGATCGCAGAGTCATCAGAAATTATTGCCCAAAAGCTCCACAATAATCCCAATGCCAATAAAGCAGTGGAAGTTTTGTTTGCCTTGGGTTATCTCGATATGGGCGCGACAATTGGTAAAAGCGATAGCAGTAAAGTGATTTTTATAGATCCGCGTTCCATTCCCGCTGCCTTAGAGGGTATACGCTCCGTCGTTTCAGATGGTCAGGTTAACTCTAACGAATTGTTTTCTAAACAAATCCCAGGATTAGAAAATAACCGCTCTAGTTAAGAATGGGAAATGGGAAGCAGGGGAGCAGAGGAGACAGTGGAGGTACGGAGAGAAAGAATAATTAATGCCCAATGCCTCATGCCCCATGCCCCATTCCCAATGACAAATGACAAATGACAAATGACTAATGACTAATGACTAATGACTAATGATAATTAACCCAGAACAGGTTATCAACGCTATTATTGCGATCGCTAATCCTTTAATTAAGGAAAAAATTCAGCGCAATGAGACTGTAATTAAATTATTTCAGCAGTTTAACCTCTTATGTAGTAAATTTTCAAACCCCGTTAAAATATAGTTAATCTTAGATAGTTTCCAATGACAGCCCAAGAGTTAGAAACACAGTTACTATCCTTAACACCAGTCCAAAAAGTTGAAGCAATTCGCATCTTAACCCAAGGTATTAATACGAACAATCATGGAATTACCAAAACCCCTGGTGTAATGGGTGCTGATGCTTGTATTGCCGGAACACGCATTCCTGTTTGGTTGTTAGTAACTTATCGACGACAAGGTGCTAAAGATGCTGATATTCTAGATCAATATCCTCAACTTAGCGCAGCTGATTTGGTAACAGCATGGCTTTATGCTGAAGCATTTTCTCACGAAATTGATATTGCTATTCACGAACAAGAAGAAGCTGATGCAATTTTAGATGCTTCTTAAAATATCCTGTTGATGTATGGCAAGATTGTTAGCAGATGAGCAATTTCCGCGTAAATCGGTAGAATTACTACGTACTTTTGGATATGATGTTATCACTATACAAGAAGCAGGCAAAGCTGGAATTTCTGATGATATGGTGTTAGAGTTTGCGATATTAGAAAATCGGGCTGTATTAACTCTTAATCGTCGTGATTTTTTTAAATTACATAAGATTAAACCAGAACATACTGGGATAATTGCCTGCAAAGATGATTTAGATTGGAATCGATTAGCAACAAATATTGATGGAGTGATTTCTACGGAATCAACATTAACAGGAAAAGTGATTCGTGTTAATCGATTTTCTTCTACAACGCAATAAACTTTATGCGATCGCCTAATATTTCATCTGACCTATTTGATAAAATTACAATGACTAGTGAGAGGAATACGATGTCTATGACGGGCTACGTCTAAGCACTAAATTGTCGCATTCTTCTAGTGATAAAATAATCAAGCTTTGATAAGTTGTAAATTATGACCTTATCTATTGAGTCAACTACAGCATTAAATATAGAAGAGTTCTTAAAACTACCGGAGACAAAACCAGCAAGCGAGTATTTTAACGGAAAAATATACCAAAAACCTATGCCGCAAGGAGAACACAGTACTTTACAAAGCAGTTTAATCACAGCTATTAATGAGATTGCTAAACCGCAAAAAATTGCTTATGCCTTTCCTGAATTACGCTGTACATTTGAAGGTCGTTCAATAGTACCAGATATTGCTGTATTTGAATGGCAAAGAATTCCCCTTGATGCTAAAGGTAGAGTTACAAATAAATTTGAGATTCCCCCAGATTGGATAATCGAAATTCTCTCACCGGAACAATCGCCTAACCGAGTTATCAACAAAATTACATTTTCTATTCAAAATGGAACAAAACTAGGTTGGTTACTCGATTCTGCTGATGAATCCATCATGATTTTTGAACCTAATAAATTACCAGAATTAAAAGAACAGCAAGATATCTTACCAGTTTTGAGTGTTTTAGAAAATTGGCAATTAACAGTTGCAGATGTATTTAGTTGGTTGAGTTTTATTTGAATAAAACATTTATTACAGCAGAAATCAGAAATCAAAAATCACAAATAAAACACGCTTTATCCGTCTCATAAATTTTGATTCACCTGGCATTGACTGCACAACCCAAAAAACTCTAGGGTGTGGTAAAAAACTTTAAATTTATGGCTTGATTCTAACTGGTTTTCTAAGTCATGAACTGGACATTGATTAATCGCAATTGAGACACCACATTGCAAGCAGGTAAGGTGGTGTTTATCTTGTTGTGCTAGGCTATAGAGGGCTTCACCATTAGCCAAATTCCGCACTTGTACTATACCTTCTAGTTTTAAGGCTTCTAGAGAACGGTAAACTGTTGCTAAACCCATACTCTGATTTGTATTACGTAGTTCTACGTAAATATCTTGGGCGGAAATGCCTTTTTTGATATTTTTCAGGAGGTTGAAAATACGCTCTTGACTGCGGGTGCGTATGGCTCTCATAGACAATTATTTAAGTATGCCACTGTAGTTTGAAGCTGTTAGATGAGCTAATCGATCGATTAACTTTAACCGCTTCGTAATCTTATTTTCACTCAGTTGGAACAGAAAGTTATAGTATAGCGATCGCAGCATTCAGCAAAAGCCCGTGCAAACCAAGTATCTAGCCAAAATTTTCGTGACCCTTCGTCCTTCAGTTTTAGACCCCGCTGGTGTGGCAGTACAATCCGGTCTTAAGCAACTGGGATACGATAACGTTGACCAGGTGCGGATTGGCAAGTACATTGAACTCACCATCACTTCAACTGAAGAGAAGAAAGCCCGTCAAGACCTTGATACCATTTGTGACCAAATGCTATCAAATCCGGTAATTGAAAATTACCGCTTTGAATTAATTGAGGTCGAAACTCAAACTGGAGTATTTTAGGGACTAGGGACTGGGGACTGGGAACTGGGGACTAGGAAAAAGTTTTCCAATACCCAATGCCCCATGCCCAATGACAAATGACAAATGACAAATGACAAATGACTAAATTCGGTGTTGTTGTTTTTCCCGGTTCTAATTGCGATCGCGATGTTGCTTATGTAATCAGAGATTTACTGGGGCAACCAACGCGCATGGTTTGGCATCAAGAAACAGATATTGCTGATTTGGATGTTGTGATTATTCCTGGTGGCTTTAGTTACGGGGATTATCTACGCTGTGGTGCGATCGCGCGTTTTTCACCTGTGATGCAACAGGTTGTGGAACACGCCCAAAAGGGTAAGTTTGTCCTCGGTATTTGCAACGGCTTTCAGGTATTAACTGAAGCTGGCCTTTTGCCAGGGGTGTTAACCAGAAATCGGGATTTACATTTTATTTGCGATCGCGTCCCCTTGAAAGTTGAGCGTACTAATCTATGGACGCAAGCTTATACAACTGGTGAAGTTATCACTTTGCCCATTGCCCACGGAGAGGGGCGATTCTACGCTGATGCAGCCACTCTTGCAGAAATTGAAAATAACGGGCAAGTCATATTTCGCTATGAAGGCGAAAATCCCAACGGTTCACTGAACAACATCGCCGGGATTTGCGATCGTCGGGGTAATGTGTTGGGAATGATGCCGCACCCAGAAAGGGCATCAGACGCAATGCTAGGGGGTAGTGACGGCTTGAGGTTGTTTCAAGGCTTACTAGAGAAAGTAGCGGCATTAGCGTAAAGCAAATAAGTTGAGCGTTTTGCGATCGCTCGATCGACTTTTCATCCTTAAGCTAGTAGTTGTTAAAATTTAGAGGCAAGCGTGTTCTAATCTTTTAGTAGACTTACAAAAGTCTGTGTACACAAAAAACTTTAAGCCAGTTTTGGCAAGTTTTTGAGAACAAAGAGAGAAACAAACTTATGGGACTTTTCGATCAAATTCTTGGTGCCGTCGCTAATCCCAATCAACAGGGCAGCTTAGGTGAAATAGGAAATATTGTTAATACTGTACAGCAGTTGAGCGATCGCACAGGCGCAAATCCTTCTACCATCCAATCAGTTTTGTCAATTGTAGGTGGTCAAGTGCGTTCTGCTTTACAAGACAAACAAGCCACAGATGGTAATGAAGCCACACAAAATTTAGTCAGTCAATATGCTGGTACTTCTGCCAACCCCCAAGCCGTCAATTCGTTGTTTTCTCCTCAGATACAACAGCAAGTAGCTGAAGTTGCTGCCCAGCGCACTGGGTTGGATGCTGGTATCGTTCAACAATTGCTACCTTTGGCAGTACCTCTGGTGCTAAAATTTTTGCAATCAGGTGCCAATGCTCAAAATCCCCAAGCTGGCGGCAATCCTGTCCTAAATTCCTTTTTGGATGCTGATGGTGATGGTGATGTCGATATCGCTGATGCCATCCAAATGGCTAGTCGATATATGAGACAGTAAGAGTTTTCTCCCAACTCCCCATTCCTTTGGGATAAACCAGACATCGGTAATTATACCTTGCTAGATTTTTAGCTAAGACATAGGCTGAGAAAACGATCAATTTGTAAATATAAATCAGACAGTCTATGTCTAAATTATTTGACTGTATTACTGAAGAACTGCAAAACTTTATTGCTGCCCAACACCTTTTCTTTGTCGGCTCTGCACCTTTGAGTCCTACGGGTCATGTTAACCTGTCTCCTAAAGGTCAGGACTGTTTTCGTATCTTGTCTCCCAACCGAGTAGGTTATGTAGACCTCACAGGTAGTGGTAACGAAACATCAGCCCATTTGCAAGAAAATGGGCGGATAACCTTCATGTTTTGTGCCTTTCAAGAACCCGCGTGTATCTTGCGTCTTTACGGCCAAGGAACCACCATTTTACCGAGTTCTCCAGAGTGGGACTCGTTGTATTCTCTATTTTTGCCGATACCAGGAACTCGTCAAATTATCGTCGCTGACATTGAAAAAATCCAAACCTCCTGTGGTTTTGGCGTACCACTCTATGAATATCAAGGTCAGCGCCAGACTCTAGTAAACTGGGCTACTAAAAAAGGCGAAGAAGGAGTTAGAGAATATCAACAGAAGAAAAATCTTGTCAGCCTTGACGGTTTAGCAACACCACTGAGTAAATTACTCTAACTTTGCCTGATGGATTATTCTATTAATCCATATATTAGCGATCAAAGTAAAGGAGTCAGCAATCGAGAGACTCTCACAGCTAACTTGAACCAAAAAGGTTTTTTATCGTACTCATTAAGATCGACAGCAACACAGACAGCTAAATCATCCTCTAACATCTTTTTCACACTTTGGACAAACCGAGGCTCGGTAGCAAAACCCATAACTTCAAAGTTGAGGGAAAAAGAGCGATTATCTAAGTTAACGGTTCCTACCCCTGCTAAATTCTCATCAATGACTATAATTTTCTGGTGCATAAACCCATTTTTGTAACGATACAACTTGATACCGATTTTTTCCATTTCGGTGTAGTAAGAAAAGGAACATAAATAAACAAATAAATGATCGGGTCGATTTGGTAAGAGAATTCGCACATCCACACCTCGCATTGCTGCCAGTTTTAAAGCTGACAATGTTGCCTCATCCGGCACAAAGTATGGACTAGCAATCCAGAGATGAGTTTGAGCTTGATTAATTAATTCGACGAAAAAAAGCTTACAAGCTGGCAAATGATCTGCGGGGCCTGTAGGAAGTATGAATACAGTTTGATTATCCTGATTAATTTTTACCTGCCAGTTAACTTCGATAAGTTTTCGAGTTGCCCAATACCAATCTCGCACAAAAGAGCTTTGTAGGCATTGTACAGTTGGGCCTTCGAGCATCATGTGGGTGTCGCGCCAGGGACTCAAGCGAGGATTTTTTCCTAAATATTCATCACCAATATTTAGTCCACCTACAAATGCGATTTCTCCATCCACCACCAAAATTTTCCGATGATTGCGAAAATTAAATTGGAACCGATTACCCTGACCTTTAGTAGTGTTAAATGCACTCACTGCAATTCCATGCTGTTGTAGAGACTCGATATAAGAGCGAGATAGTTTCTTTGAACCAATTTCATCGTAGAGAAAATAGATGCTTATTCCTTGCTTGGCTTTAGCAATCAACGCTTCTTTAAACTCATTACCTGATTGGTCATCGTTAACAGTATAGAATTGGAACAAAATATAATTTTTCGCCGATGCAATTTTTTTCAGCATTGCTTCATAGGTTTGCTGACCATCAATTAGTAATTCGGCAGCATTGCCTGATGTGAAAGAAATTTCTGTAAAAGCCTCCGCTAATGGTTGCAACTCGGCTAGATTATCTGGTGGCGCAACCTGAAATTTAATCAGTTCGCTATAAGTCGAACGAACAAGCTGGTAGTGTTGTGCATAGACTGAGCGCAGTGTTTCAGCATATCCATGAAATTTAGTTCTTCCTAAAATCCAATACAACGGAATAGCTAGCCAGGGAAAGGTAATTAAAGAAATGCTCCAGGCAATTGCCCCTTGAGAAGAACGCACATTCATCACTGCATGGGCTGCATGTGCAACTCCCACGACATGAACAACAACTGTAGCTGTGCTAAAAATCGCTAGAACACCAGCATCTACAAGCATCTTAATTTTTTTGAGTATTGGTATAAGTAAATTCTGCCAGCAATGGCTTATGATCTGATGAACAAATTTGGTCTAGCACTTTAGCACTGGCTTTTTTCACACTGATATCTCGATAAAAGATATGGTCTAAAGGAGGTGATAACAAAAAGCGTTTAATTTTCTCCTTCTCATCAGGTGCGAAAATTACAGGCGTTAATCCTAATTGAGTGGTTACTTGATTGAGAATAACTGCTCTTTTTCGACTCCAAGTATTGAAATCTCCTGAAAATATTAGTGGGCCCCGATGTGTAGATAAGGCTTGCTCTAATTCATTTAGTTGGATTTTAAATTTATTTATATCTACAAAATTGATCAGATGAGTATTAATTGTCAGCAGAGTTATGCTTTGCTCAGGTAGCAGATACTCAGTTATTAAAGAAATTTTAGGAGTTTTAACAATCGGTTCATAATGTTTAGTAGCTATAACTTTTTTGGTAATTGGGCTGATTGTCGAGGCTGTAAATATTCCTGAATAAGTTTGGTGATGAATATCTACGAAGTTAGGAGCAAAACTCCAATTCATTTTCAACCATTTTCCCCATTCATTTGCCTCTAACTTTAGAGAAAACTCTTGTAAAAATATGAAGTTTGGCTGATAAGTTGCAATAATTTTGGAAAAATCTTTTACCCAAGCATTATTATAGTTTTGTTTAGCAATATTCCAACTGAGAACTTTAATTGATTGACTATTAATTTCTGTTTGAATTGAATTATTTTTGTCAATTGTGAGTTCTTGTAAACGAAAAAATCTATAACCCGGAACCAATTTCGTAACTAGAGTGTTTACGTGTTCTTGAATATTAGGCATTACTAATATTAAAATGGATTTATTCTAGCTTAACGCTGACTTTTCACGGCATCTGGAAAACCTCTCTCTAAATCTCTCTCCTAAAAGGAGAGAGACTTTGAATTTTCCCCCTTCCCGACGCGGGAAGGGGGTTAGAGGATTAGGTTTTTGGTGGACTTTTCCACATAACGTGAAAAGTCAGAGCTTAACGCTATTAAACAGTCGTTAGAGAAGAATAGCACGTTTGTAAAGCTACAATCTATGCTCCATAAGCACTAGAGCTTGAACAATGTCAGGATGGATCGGGCGATTTCCCTGGATAGACCTTAAAGCTTACCAGAGTGGCTTAAGAGAGCGATCGCAACTATAACATCTGACCGTCTAAGCGGCATAATTTGACTTTATTAATGATCTTTGCACCTATTTTTTCATAAAAATTGATTCCACGCTCGTTAGACACAGCTACAGTCCAATCGATTCTGCCACAACCTTTTTCTTTGGCAATCTGGCGCAAGCGTAGCATGAGTGCCTGACCAACTCGGTGGCTTCGATATTCAGCTTTGACATATAAATCATCCAGCCAAATTCCAGGTTTTGCTAAAAAAGTTGAATAGATAAAATGATAAGTTGCCAACCCAATAGTATCGCCATCAACCTCAGCCAAAAGAACAAAAGCAAGAGGCGCTTCTCCAAATAAATCAATTTCTAGCTTTTGAGGAGTTGCTTCTACAGATTCAGGACAACCATCAAATTCAGCTTTCAAATGAATCAATTCCATAATGGCAGGAATATCTTTTTTATTCGCATATCGAATTAAAATATTCCTACCCTTTTTATTCTCGCTATCTAATATTTTCCTAAAACTCATATTGAGGAATAACTTCTGTCTCATTCTTTGCTGCATTTATCCACTCTTGCATTGCTGGAAGTGCCAAAACTGACTCTACATAATCTCTAGAAACAGTATCTAACTGCACATCATAGGCGACAAACCGCAGGACAACTGGAGCAAAAAACGCATCGGCAATCGTAAAATTGCCAAACAAAAAATTGCCACCAGTCCCAAACTTTTGACGTGATTCTTGCCAAATAGTAGTAATGCGGTCAATGTCTTGCTGTACGCCGGGTTCTAAACCTTTACCAGGATATTTAGTACGGCAGTTCATCGGCATATTCTGACGCAAGTTTTGAAATCCTGAGTGCATTTCTGCACTGATAGAACGAGCTAATGCTCTTGCAGCCTTATCCTCTGGCCACCATTGCAGGGTTGGAAAAGTTTCAGCTAGATATTCACAAATAGCGAGAGAATCCCACACTGTTTGTTTATCGTGCAATAACACAGGTACTTTTCCCGATGACGAATATTGCCGAATTTTCAATGAACAATCTGGGTGGTTATAAAGAGGAATCCGAATCTCATTGAATTCCAAACCGAATTGCTTCATCGCTAACCAAGGACGAAGCGACCAAGATGAATAATTTTTGTTGCCAATTACTAAAGTAAGTTGTGTCATGTTTTTAATACCGATAAAGTTGTTCAATCCACATAGATACATCAGTTTCCGAACCTGAAGAGAAAGATTTTCCGGTTACAGGGTCGTAAGCTTGCCAATAGATATTACCGTGGCGGTCAACCTTTTGCCAAACTTGTAATTCATTACGATCTGCTAAGAGTTTTTTGACAAAATTCTCCCAAATCAGATGCAGAGATTTCCATAACTTTGAGTTGGTTTTTTTCTGGAATGACGGACTACAATTTATTTCTATATCTTCTGTTGATAGACATTTAATGTTATTGTTCATAATAATTATTCTTGAAAGTTGCTCAGTAAATAAAACAGTAACAACATCTCAGTTAGGAATCAAATCATGGCTTGCATAGGTTCTATAAATTCCATTTATAGATATGAGAAATCATTAAGGGATTACCAAGAAATAAATTATCCGCTCTTGTGGGGTGGACATCTTGTCCGCCCTATGAACTGGGCGGGCGAGACGCCCACCCCACAATAAAAGTTATATATTTTTTTATTTGGAAGTCCCTAATATAGGACTCATATTTGATTTTTGAAAAAAACTCAGTACAGCTTTATTCCTTCTTCCCAGTCCCCAGTCCCTAGTCCCTACGATTAATTCAGAAATCAAATCAGATTGCTATACAACCTTTTTGCCACAATAAAGTCAGGATGTGTATACCCTTGTTCCGATCAATTGCCTATGAAACTCTCCCAACTCCGAGCCATAGTTGCAGTCGCAGATTGTGGTAACTTTAGTGAAGCAGCCTTAGAATTGCAGCTTTCCCAGCCTGCAATTAGTCATGCGATCGCCACGCTAGAAGAAGAATTAGGTGTGCCATTATTTGCGAGAGGTCGTCACGGTGCTGTGCTGACACCTGCTGGAGAGCGCATTTTGTATCATGCGCGTCAAGCAATGCAGCATCTACAGATGATGCAACACGAAGCAAACTCGCATAAAGGTTTACACGGTGGTCATGTGCGAATTGCGGCTTTTCGGAGCGTTGCTACTCATTTATTACCAAAAGCGATCGCTCAATTTCACAATCAATTCCCAGAAATTGCTGTCACAATCATAGAGTGTGCTGCTTTCACGGATGTAGAGCAGTGTTTGCATGATGGACGTGCCGATATTGGTATTACTTGTCTGCCAACTGGTGAAGAATTTGAAACCTGGGAAATTTTTCGAGATGAGTATGTAGCTTTACTACCACCAGATAGCAAAATTAGCAGTCCGCAAATTACTTGGGAAGACATCGCAGCCTATCCGCCAGTTTTGCTTCCTTGTACACCTTGCGGACGCATTCTTCACAACCACCTAAAGACTTTCGCAATTCCAATCAATACTGCTACCGACATTCAAGAAGATTCCACAGTCGTTAGCATGGTGAATCAAGGACTGAGAGCAGCTATTATGCCTCGTTTAGCAGCTGTACCCATTCCCCCAAAGGTGCAAGTATACAGTTTACCTGCACCGCTCGAAAGAGTAATTGCAACGGCAACTTTATCTAATACTCTGCAAGTACCTGCGGTATTCACCTTTTTGGAGATGTTGAGTAAATTTGATTTTTATAGTTTAGCTAAATTCACTTATTGAGCGCATACGAATTACGAACTTGTACTGAGCGTAGCCGAAGTATTACGAATTACTTAAACCGATGCCTCCTTTAGCGAATTCTTCAACGGTTTTTTGTGAGAATTCATGAGTTGCGATCGCCTGCAACATTGCCAGTGGTAAAGTTAAATGATCCGCTCCGGCTTGCAACGATGCGGCTGCTTCTTCGGGAGATTTGATACTAGCTGCCAAGATTTCCGTATCACTACCTTTGAGTACGCTAGCCATATCCCGCACTAAAGCAATACCATCACCTAACAATCGAGTAGCTCGATTTACATAAGCTATGGCAATTTTAGCTCCTGCTTCTCGTGCGACTGCTGCCTGTGCTGCACTATAAATCGCTGTCACCGAACAGGTAATCTCTGGTGATAGACTCGCCACCACTTCAAACCCTAACGGTGTTGCGGGAATCTTCAAAATTGTTTGCGAACCAATAATCTCGAAAGCCTTTCTACCTTCAGCTAGCATCCCAGCTTTATCAGATGCCATAAGTTGATAGTATAACGGGCCATTTGTCAAGGCAACCAACTTTTTGAGCGTGGTTTCTGGTGGAGTATCGCTTTGAGATAACAACGTGGGATTTGTTGTGATACCTTTCACCCATCCCCAAAGCTTAATAACTTCAGCTTCCGATGCGATCGCGGAGTCTAAATATAGTACCATACTTAATTCCTCACTTTTCCTACCTGCATTTCTCCTGCTATACACCCTACATCGTTCAGAAGCTTTGCACTGATATTTCTGCCAATCCCGATCGGATAAGCATTTTACCTGTTTATTCTATACTTTTTTAAATACCTATCCTTGATAGCCACTATTCATTCCCCTTTCCTGAAGAAATGCATCAAATGTAAACCTATCCGGTAGCGAAGTTTGTGCGCCTGGTTTTGTCGCTGTCAAAGCACCTGCTGCTGCACCCCAAACAACTGCTTGATGTAAGGAAAGTCCTTCAAAAAGTGCCGCCGCTAAACCACCATTAAAAGCATCGCCTGCGGCTACTGTGTCAACTGCATGAACTGAAAACGCAGGTACAAAAAACTTTTCTTCAGCAGTGGCACAAAAAACACCTTTAGCACCCAGTTTGACGATCGCACATTTCACACCCCGTTGCAATAAAACCGCAGCTGCTTTAGCGGCTTGTTCCTCACCATTCACAGGAAAACCTACCAATTGCGCTGCTTCAACTTCATTCGGTGTAATAATGTCTACCAATGGATACAATTCATCTGGTAAATTAGATTGTGCGGGTGCGGGGTCAAAAATCACTTTTATGTTTGCACCTTTTGCGGCTTTAGCAGCAGCAATCACGGCAGTAATCGGAATTTCTAGTTGTAAAAGTAGTGCTGTAGCTGCTGGTAATAAGTGGAATAATCGTTCTACATCTTCTTGATTGACACGCCCATTTGCACCTGGAATGACGACAATTTGATTTTCACCAGTCTGACTCACGGTGATAATAGCGACTCCAGAACTAACAGTTTCATCCACAAAAATGTTATCAGTCTGCACACCAGATGTTTGCAAATTGTTAACAAGTTCCTTACCAAAATCATCTGCACCTACACGCCCCACAATCTGGGTAGGAATGCCCAATTTTGCTAATGCTACGGCTTGATTGGCTCCTTTCCCTCCCGAAACTTTAAAAAATTCTTCTCCTAGTAACGTTTCTCCTGCGACTGGCAACCGGGGTGTTGTTGCTACCAAGTCTATATTTATGCTGCCGAAAACGATAATACTCATGATGCTGCTCTTAAAGTTATTTTGATTGATATTACAGGATGCGATGTCTGAAGGGCTACGCCTACGCAAATATGTAAGTAAATTAGGGTTATGTGAAACGCTCGAAATGACCAATTCTCATAATTTACATCATGGTTAGTTGTACAGTACTTAATTGATAAACTCCTTTAACCCTTTTGGTGATGTTGCTAATTATATGTATGATTTTTTTTGTAGAAAGGCAAAATCATTGTGGTAAAAGCGTAAACTCTACGGACACAATACTTTTCGGATAATCCCAACAATCTCTTTTTTGGTTTAAGAGAAAGGTAAATTTAAACCTTTTCCCTTTCTCCTTTCCCCTTTAATCGAAAAGTATTGCTACGGACACTTGCTTCTCTTTTCCGACACGCCGTGAAATTTTTCACCAATAACTGGGAACCATATAACCATCGTTTTAATGGTTGTCTTGTTAGGAGTAGGTTATGACATTTAAAATTCTCAGTTTAGATGGTGGTGGAATTCGTGGTGTAGTTTCGGTACAAATGCTCAAAGAGGTTGAAAGTCGAATCCAAGCAACTTACGGCTTAGAGTTACACCAATATTTTGACATGATTACCGGTACTTCTACTGGTTCGATTATTGCTGCGGGACTGGCGAAAGGCTTAAATACCACTCAACTGCTGAAACTATATGAAACAAAAGCTGAGCAAATCTTCCCGCAGCCAAGGAATTTTGAAAAACCCTGGCGATTTGTCAAAAATATATTTTCACCCAAATATTCTCATGATGGATTAGAAAAAGCCCTGGAAGATGAATCTGCTTTGGGTAAAACTAAAATTGGCGAGATTACCAACACTATATTGTTGATTCTCGCCTATGATATGCGTTATCGCAACACAACTTTTTTCACCAATTTACATCCTGATTTGGGCGCTCGCTGGTACGATGGAATTCCACTCAAAGATATATGTATTAGTTCAGCATCAGCGCCAACTTTCTTCCCACCACGCGAGTTAAAAGCATCTGACGAAGACAAATTTGGTAAATGGTCATTCCCTCATATTGATGGCGGAGTTTGTGCTAATAATCCATCCTTGGCAGCAATTAGTCAAGCTTTAAAAGTGAGTCGTTCTCCTAAGCTATCAACAGAGGATAAGAAAAAATATAATTTAGAAAATCTCAAACTAGAGGATATTTCTGTACTCTCTATCGGTACGGGTAAAAGCGCCAACCCATTTGAATATGAACAAATAAAAAAATGGCACACGTTAAACTGGGTAGAGCGGCTTGTGGATGTGTTCATGGAACCAACAGGTGAAATAAATAGTACGATTTGTCAAAACATCCTTGGAGGTTTCGAGTCAGGGCACTACCTTCGATTGGATTTTGATTTAAATGAGAGATATAAACCCTTAGCAAATGAAGATTATAAAATGACTCGTACTCTCATAGAAAAAAAATATCTAAGGAAAAATCAGTATTTAGTTCAAGCTGTAAATACAAACCTCAAAGAATACAATGATGATTGCATAGTTAAGAATATCCGTGTAAATGAAGAGATGGATGATTCCAGCAATAAAAATATTAAAACTTTGATCGCTGCGGCTCAAGCTTTCATTGATATTGGTTTGATTTATGATTCTAGAGTATATGGTAAAGGGCCGAAAGTAAAAGATGCAATCGAACAATTTATAAAAGTTAATCCTATTACCCATACAACTACGAATCAGACTGAGGCTTTATCAGTCTGATACAATGCTGAATTATTTGTAACAAACTAGATATCTGACTTCTAAAACAAGTCAGATATCTGTGGCATACAATTCTCGCAAATCAAATCGGATTGTTATACAAACAAAACTTGTTATTAGGCGATCGCAGCAACAGTTGGCTCGCTGTTATATGACTCCTATTTGATTTTTGAAATATACTTAGGTTGCCCACTAATAACTGGTGTTAGCCTTTGCAAAACTTGCTTCAATACCATCACCGTCCAATCTATATCAGCTTGCGTCGTATCACGCCCCAATGTGATGCGAATTCCGCCCAAAGCAGCTTTTTCTGAATAACCCATCGCTAACAATATCGGGCTAGGACTAAGTTTACCACTGTGACAAGCAGCACCAGCACTGATGCCGATGCCAGCAAGGTTTAGCTGTCGCACCAAGGCTTTACCGCTGAGTTTTTTTCCGTCGGCGTTTTCTAAGCACATACTGACATGGTGGGGTAAACGATCGCAAACATCCCCTGTAGGAATTAAACCAGGAATTTCAGCTAATTGGGCAAAAGCGCGATCGCGTAACTCAATTAATCGTGGTGTTTCTGTAGCTAATTCTTCGGCTGCTAATTCTGCTGCTACACCAAATCCGGCAATTATCGGTACTGCTTGCGTACCAGAACGCAGTCCCATTTCTTGTCCACCACCACCCAGCAAGGGCATTAACTCCACACCAGGACGCACATACAGCGCCCCTACACCTTGCGGCCCATAGATTTTATGACTGGAAAGGCTAAGTAAGTCTACAGGTAGTTGTTGCACATCTATGGGTAAGCGTCCCGCAGCTTGCACCGCATCTGTATGGAACAAAGCACCATGCGATTGCACAATTTTACCCAGTTCTGCGATCGCTTGCACAGTCCCAACTTCACTTTGACCGTAAATTATAGAAACTAAGGCTGTGTTGTGTCGCAACGCCGCCTTTAAATCCAAGGGGTTGACTCTGCCTTTAACATTTACAGACAAGCGCGTAACTTCCCAACCCGACATTTCTAGCAACCGCACTGTTTCAGAAATTGCGGAATGCTCAACACTGGAGATAATTATATGTTGAGGTACAGCATACAACCGAGCTACACCCATAATTGCTAGATTATTTGCCTCAGTGCCACCAGAAGTAAAAACGATCGATTCAGGAGTGGCGGCGTTAATTAAACCAGCAACTTGGACTCTGGCTTGTTCTACAACCATTGCCGCCCGTTGTCCCCACTCATGTAAGCTGGAAGGATTGCCCCACTGTTGAGTGAGGACTGTTTGCATAACTGCGATCGCTTCTTTTCGAGTCGGAGTAGTGGCGCTGTAATCTAGATAAATTTGCATATAACCGATAATGGTGAGAACACACGTTGGTGATAGACTGCCGATCTTGCCAGCAGATACAGTTTTAGTGGACAAATCCTGAAAAAATATCTGTAATTCTACATCTAGTAGCGGCTTTTTTCCTGTACTTGGAAAGCTATTTCTCTACTTAATTCCGAACGCAAAATTTTGGGAATGATAAATATGTCCACTCTCAATCCACTTTTAACAGATTACAGTGCAACTTATTTCTAGACCAAGATATTTTTTATATATCTTTTTACTGATATTTTCCCTCGCTGGTTGTCAACGAGTCCAGTCATTTAATCAGCGTCCAGCACCCTTACCACAAGACCCCTTAGTTCGAGTTTACTTTAACCATTCTGAGTCTTCAGAATACCAAGAAGCTTACCGTCAGCAAACTCGCCTTGGGGATGATTTAGAAAAACAGATTGTCGATGCTATTGTGCAAGCTAAATCTACAGTAGATGTGGCGGTACAAGAATTACGTTTGCCCAAAGTTGCCCAAGCATTGGCTGATAGACAAAAAGCTGGGGTAAAAGTGAGAATAATTTTAGAAAATACCTATAGCCGACCTTGGAGTAGCTTAACATCTGCCGAAGTAGGTAAGTTAGATAAAAGAGAACAGGAACGTTACAACGAATTTCGCAAATTTATCGATCTTAACCAAGATAATCAACTCAGTCCAGGCGAAATCAATCAAAGAGATGCTTTGATAATTTTGCAGAATGCCCAAATTCCCTGGCTAGACGATCGAGCCGATGGTTCAGCAGGTAGCAGCTTGATGCATCATAAATTTGTGATTGTGGACAATCGCCTCGTAATTATCACTTCAGCTAATTTTACATTAAGTGATACTTCTGGTGATTTTACAAATCTTAGTAGTTTAGGCAATGCCAATAACTTATTGCAGATTGACAGCCCGGAATTAGCTGCTTTATTTACAGAAGAGTTTAATATTATGTGGGGTGATGGCCCAGGAGGTCAGCCGGATAGTCAATTTGGTTTGAAAAAACCGATGCGTTTACCTAAAGAAATAACTGTAGGTAACACCAAAATTACTGTGCAATTTTCGCCTACTTCTCCAACTCAACTTTGGAGTAACAGTAGTAATGGTTTAATTGGTAAAACTTTAGATTCAGCAACCAAATCTATTGACATGGCGTTATTTGTCTTTTCCGAACAGCCTCTTGCCAATATTTTAGAAAAACGCCATCAACAAAGCGTGCAAATTCGCGCTTTAATTGAACCACAATTTGCCTACCGTCCTTACAGCGAAGCCTTAGATATGATGGGGGTTGCTCTTAGTAACAAATGTAAATATGAAGTTGACAATCATCCTTGGTCAAATCCAATTACTACCGTAGGTGTACCTGTATTACCCAAAGGCGATTTATTGCATCACAAATTTGCTGTTATTGATAGTCAAACAGTAATTACAGGTTCTCATAATTGGTCAGATGCAGCCAATAATGGTAACGATGAGACGCTTGTAGCGATCGAAAATCCGGTAGTTGCTGCCCATTATGTGCGAGAATTTGCTCGTCTTTATGCCAAAGTAAAACCAGGCTTACCACCAGCAATTCAACAAAAAATTAAATTAGAACAAACACGATGTCCTCAATTGAAGAAGGCAGAAGGCAGAGGGCAGAAGGAACAATTTATATCTTTACAAGACTTAGGAAAAGTTCCAGGAGTGAGTGCTATAACTTTAGAAAAAGATAGCCCGTCGTAGATATCGCGTGACTTTGTAAGGCGTACAGCTAGCTGTACATCCCTACAACGAGTATTCTACCTAGTTAAAAACATCTAAGATTACACAAATACCATATTTAAATTTGGCTGCTACCTAAACTAAGCAAACTACGGAAACGCCCATTCTGAGAAAATCGTTCTGCTATTATCTGTTGATAAACCGCCTCATAGCCATCAGTCATGTGCTCAACGCTAAAAAGATTTTCGACATGTTGGCGACAGGCATAGCGGTCTAACTCTGTTACCCGATCGATCGCACTGATGCACTCTTGAATATTATTGCAGAGGAAACCCGTCTTACCGTGGGAAATTACCTCTTCAGTAGAACCCAATTTCATCGCAATCACTGGCGTACCGGAAGCCATTGACTCTACCATCACCAATCCAAAGGGTTCCCGCCAAGTGATGGGGAACAGAGTTGCTACTGCACCTCCCATTAGAGCATTTTTTTGCTCGTGGTTGGCTTCACCTAAATACTCAATTTGCTCGCCGTCAATATGTGGTTTGATTTCCTTCTCAAAGTATTCCACATCAACGACATCCACCTTACCCGCCATTTTTAAATGCCAACCAGCAAGTTTTGCAATTTCTATGGCTAAATGCACTCCCTTGTCTGGAGACATCCGACCTAAAAATGCTAGGTAAGGAGGATCTTCTGGTTGGGAGTGAAACTCATAACTGCTAACATCAATCCCGTTGTAAACCGTTGCTATACAGTTCAACCCTAATCTTGGTTCTCGTTGGGAATTGGAAATACTGATATAGGGTTGTTTTTTACCAAAACTAAACATCTTTTCGTTGTCAGGGGTAAAAGTACCGTGCAACGTGTGAACTGTAGGAGTTTTTACTAGATTTGCATAAGACAGTGCCCCATGACCAATATGGGAGTGAATAATATCAAACTCTTCTGCACGTTCATATACCGAAGCTAGATTCAGCATCTCGTAAATGCTGTAATCTTTGATTGTGCGATCGAGTCTGAGAGAGCGGGGATGAACTGAAATTAGTTTTGCCAGACTAATCGAATCTCCCGATGCAAATAAAGTTACTTCGTGTCCGCGCCGGACTAATTCATCAGTCAGTAACCCTACTACTAACTCTATGCCACCATAAGCTGGAGGTGGAACTCTTTCCCACAGTGGAGCTACTTGAGCAATTCGCATCATAAACCTCCTAACAAATAAAACTTGAATTAGAAGTTTGTTCTTTCTGTTGTTGTAGTGCTTTTTATTGATTCACTTTGCATCAGAAATTAACTTCAGATACTAAACTTATTAACAATTATCTTTAAATCCTAAGCTTTTACTTCTATATTTTTCATCTATCCTAGTACGGAAATTACACACTCCTCAAGAGGTAAATACACTCTGAATGATGAAGTTTTGATGATTTTGGACAATCTTAAATATATATTTTACTGATAATAAAAAAATTTCTAAAATCGTCAAAATCTCAGATAAATGCTGATATTATGTGAAAAATCTCTGCATCCCTTGTCGTAAGAATTCAGTCCTTCTGAATTCAGGAGCCAGAATACTTAAAGAATCAGGAAAAAACTTGATAAGTAAATGTACGCATAAAGGTTAATAGCGACAGCAAACCCTTTGAGTATATAGGATATAAAAAAGTCCCCAGCTTTAGGTTGCTAGGGACTAATTACTTTCGGCTTGTAAACTGATTTACTGATTTAGCAGTCCGATCGCCATCTCAAGGTGCATCTTCGCTTTGTGCAAGTTTAGTAAACTCTCTTGGTCGTATCGGTCAGGGTAACTCATAGCCTTGCGCTCTAAAGTTATCCGAATTAGTGCCGCTTGTTCATCAGTGGGGGAGTTCATCTCATCTACGACTCCTTCGAGGAATTGAATAACACTAAAACCTGGTGATTTTAAACCTTTTCCTTGCCTTAATTGCGAGAGTGCTATCTGTGGGAATGCCATCAAGGTAACAATCCAACTAGTTTTGTACCCTCCATTCCCGGTAGGCTTCAATCCGTAACGCCTACATAAGTCTCTCAACTCAGCAGTAGTTTTGATTTCGAGTTCTGACCTTGTGAACATAAAATAGAATTACCCATTTGTAAAAGTGGTATCGGTGGTGAACTGTTTTGACAGACGCGAACACCACCGATATAAAACTCTATCTATATGTTCACGTATCGTTCAAGCTATATTTACATCTCTCAACAATGCCTAACCCTAAAGGTAATCCAGAAAATTTAAAACCACTTAAGTCTGATAGAGAAGAACCGCTAACACAAAATCTTAATTTTCGTGTCACCGAAAAAATGAAGGAAGAGGTGAAGGCACAAGATGACCCTCCTGAGTTTTGCAGAGAAGCTATTCAGAAAGCACTGGATGAGAAAAAAGGGAAGTAGTGAAAATTTGTTGGAGTTTAGTACAGCAACTTTTCAAAAAAATGAGATTTTTAATTAACTGAAGTCTATTGCAGCTGGTTTAAAAAAATCAGTCAAAAAGACCACTTTTTGAAATAACCGAAAATGCTAAAAATCCCTACCTTTTGGGTAGGGATAGGGCGGTTGTAGAGTTTGGGGTCAAAATGCCTACGAGGCGCGTCCACAATCGCGGTGATAGGGCTTTTAGATTCCCAGTTCACCGTGCTGGGTTCTGAGGTTTCCAAATTATTTGATGGCTTCCAAATTTAATTCTTTTTTTAAGTGTTCTCTTAATTGATCGATAGTACACCACTTTTCCATTAACTTGTCACCAGACAACGATTTAGCACAAGTGTCATACCAACCCCATCTGGCTCGCATTACCTCCCAATCAACAGGAATACTGTCCCAATTCCTCAAATCAGCAGAGCAATCCCTTAAATCAGCAATCCAATGAACCTTAACCCATCGAAAAATCCCCCACGGATGCTTTTCCCATTGAGGTTCATCTTCACTTCCTTCATTCACCAGTTCAACTACGTGTGTTAGGTATCTCTTTTTGCGTCCATCTGGTATTTTTTTTTGATCTCCTGCGGTATCTTTTTTGGATTCATGCGGTACTTGAGAAAGGATGATAAGAGATCCTTTTGGTAATTTACGGGCGTGAGATTCTACTACTGTTGTACTTTCACGTCTTTTAAAGTTCAACTGAAAGTAAGCTCCAATAGGATAGTTAGGATATGCCCACTCTCTGTCATCACCTTTGTCAGTGACACTTTTGATATAATCCAGATGATTACAATACATTATTTCTTACTACTTGCCTTGTATTAACTAGATTTTTCTCCATATCTAGTTTGCCCAAACTCTCATTAAAAACTTTGAAGTTTATTTTTGCCTACCTCACCAAGTGCAGATGTACGCGTAAAATTCCTTGAATTACCTGTTGTACAGCTTCCTTACTCAAGCTGCCATCTACCCGCACAATTCGTGAGGGATGGGA
The DNA here is from genome assembly GCF_034530995.1 of Nostoc sp. DedQUE04. Taxonomy (NCBI): domain Bacteria; kingdom Bacillati; phylum Cyanobacteriota; class Cyanophyceae; order Nostocales; family Nostocaceae; genus Nostoc; species Nostoc sp. DedQUE04. Next base: position 43,189 of record NZ_JAVRCA010000033.1, read on the forward strand.
TGCTGCTAAATGTGCGTATCCTTGCTGAACGCGCCGATGAAAAGCGATTGTCTCCTGTTCAATGCGGTCTAGTCCGACTCCATCTCCCCGTTTGCGGGACAGTCCCACTTCGACATCGACATCTAACCAAATAGTTAGATCGCTTTCTAAACCACCAGTGGCAATATTATTAAGCTGATTGATTAAACTCATATTCAGACCGCGACCATATCCTTGGTAGGCAATGGTAGAGTCAGTGTAGCGATCGCATAAAATATATTTCCCAACTGCGAGATTTGGTTTAAGTTCTTGTTCAACGTGTTGCGATCGGTCAGCAGCATACAACAAAAGTTCTGTCACTTCTGCAACTGGCTTGTCCTCTGCCTTTTCTAGTAGCAAGCGGCGAAGATGTACACCTAACTCTGTTCCCCCCGGTTCGCGAGTTACCACCACAGAAACACCGAGACTTTCCAACCACTCAGAACAAAGCTGCATTTGGCTTGTTTTGCCACAGCCTTCCACCCCTTCAAATACAATTAATTTCCCACCCATGCTTTTTTGTTCGCTGCTATAAACTGATTCGCTGACGTTTCATCAGATCAAGAATAGCGCGAAGTGTAAAATTAACCTGCGATCGCAGTTTATGATTCAATACAGTTCAGATAAGACCAAAACACCTGTAGAGACGGCGATTTATCGCGTCTCAAAAACTACGATTTAGTTACCTGAAAATTACTGTCACTTAAACGGTACAGGATCTCGCCAGCTTTCGGCACAAGTAATATGCCTTCATCCTCTCGGTTAGCCCATTGGGTGGGTTGAATAGTTGCCGGATCGCGATAGTTTAAGTTATGAGCAGCACAGCGTTCAGCAGAAATGCCAGTAGCTAAAGTCACGCGAATTCGCGCTTGTTCTCCTTTTATCGGATCAAAAGTACCCATCCCTTTTAAGTGAGTACTATGGGCCAGCACTCCAGCAGGATACTCTTGGAATTTATGCCACTGTTTGAGAAAGTAATCCCGCACATGATAGCCAATTTGGGATAAAATTTCGCCGTGTGTATAGCTAAACTCGGTAATATGAGGCGCATATATAATTACTTCGCCTCCGTCAGCTAATACTGGCTCTAGCTTGTACATTCCTTTTGCTGCTGTCCAAATGTCATCATACATTTGGGGCATGACTGAAAGCACTTGTTTAAAAGGCCGATCTACATATTTAATATGCAGTTTAGCTGATAGTTTTGCAGCAGCTTCCCAAGCTGACTCTGGTTTATCTATATAAAGTCCAGCTAGCTGATTGGTTTTCGGTGCGACCACCATCGCCAAACAAAGCTTTGGGGTAGAAATCAGGTTAGCGGCTCGGTTAATCAAACGCCGGACTGGTGTGATTCCCAGCGTACCAATAATTTCGTAACAAGTAATTAAAGCACCTAACCAGTGTGAGAGATTAATTACTTCTTGACCACCAATACCAGGAAAAAAATATTTATTTCCACCAGAAAAACCGACAACTTCATGGGGAAAAACTGGGCCGCAAATCACGAGCAAATCGAATTCTGTTACCAGCTTATTAATCCGCACGTCAACTGATTGATGTAGCATTCCACTGCTAATTTCTGCTATTTCATCTGCCGAAATTACTCCACAAGAAATAAAAGTATCTGGCTCATTCCACAGATGGTTAAATATGCGAATTTTTTTAAAAGTTGTCTCTCGCTCCTGTGGCGTTACTCCTACCAAGTGATTGATTTGTTCTTCACTCATCGGATTATGTGTACCCAGAGCAATTAAAAAATCCAGAGCCGCTACCCTCTTACCCAACTCCTGATGCAGCAATCGAAACATTTGCGGGATGGGAGCAGTACGGGTACTATCTGGAATTAACACCAAGATGCGCTGTCCATCAAATTTAGGGTTTGCGAAAGCTTGATGAACTAGCTCGGAAACTTGCTCATTTGAAAGTGTCCCATTATTTACAGCCAGTGAATACATTATTAAACTCCACTGTAGATACTAAATCCACCATCTACCGGCACAACTACCCCGTTGACGAAACTAGAACCAGAACTACATAACCAGATTAAGGTGCTGAGTAATTCATCTGGTTTCCCGAAACGTCCGGCGGGAGTATGGTCAATAATTTTTTGTCCGCGTTCGGTCAAACTACCATCAGAATTTAAGAGTAAATCTCGATTTTGTTCCCCAATAAAAAAACCTGGTGCGATCGCATTTACTCGCATTCCATCACCATACTTTTGGGCGAGTTCTACGGCTAGCCAACGAGTAAAGTTATCTATTCCCGCTTTCGCAGCTGAGTAACCAACCACGCGGCTAATCGCTCGGATAGCAGACATAGAAGAAATATTTACAATGCAACCGTGGGGTTGACTTCTTTCCACCATTGCTTGACCAAAAACCTGACAAGGTAGGAGAGTGCCAACTAAATTGAGGCTAACTACTTCCTCAAAAGCTGTATGTGGCATCTCAAAAATATTCCCATCAGCAGTAATTGTGGCAGCCGGAATATTACCGCCAGCCATATTTACCAAGATATCTATTTCACCCCAGCGCTGTATAATAACATCCCTAGCGATTTCTAATTGAGAGCGATCGCTAACATCTGCGATCGCAGCCATACTTTCTCCACCGTTAGCAGTAATCTCAGCCACCACCGCCCCCGCCCTGACTCCATTGCGACCCAAAACCACCACTCGCGCTCCAGCCAGAGCCAAACCCTTTGCCATAGCCCCACCAAGCACACCAGAACCACCCGTAACTACCGCAACCCGCTCCTTCAAACTAAAAAGTTTACTTAAAATCAAAATGATTCCCCCACTTAGTAAAATTCTCTGCGTACCTCTGCGCTTCCCTTCGCGCCCCTTTGCGTTTCAACTCCCCTCAAACTTATAAGCAACCTTAGCGAGGTCATAAGCCAAAGCACGAGCCATACCATACCCTTCCTCTTCCTCAACCAATCCCCGTGCGACCAATCCAGCCAACCAATTACAAGCTACCCGCTGCCAAACATTGTGACGAGCCGGAATCGAAACAAAAGCCCGTGTATCATCATTAAATCCAGCAGTATTATAAATTCCCGCAGTTTCTATAACCTGATTGAAATAACGCTCCATACCATTTACGCTGTCGTGAAACCACCAAGGCGGGCCGAGCAATACACTGGGATAATAACCAGCTAACGGAGCCATCTCGCGGCTATAAGTGCTTTCATCCATACCAAAAATGATTAAATGGAAGCGGCGATCGCTACCGTAAGCTGATAACAATGGGCGTAGATTGTGAGTCCATTCGATTTTTACGGGAATATCAGCACCTTTATCAGCTCCAAATTTCTCAAATAAAGCTGGGTTATGATTACGCATCACACCACAATGCATTTGCATCACTAACCCATCTTCCACACTCATCCGCGCCATTTCCATGAAGATATGACCGGTAAAATGTTCTACATCACCTAAATTCAGCTTACTGGCTAATGCTCTCGCAAAGATAGCTTCAGCTTCTTGGTCAGAAAGGCGTGTGGTATAAGGTGTAGCTGCACCTTGATCGGTAGCTGTCGCACCCATTTTTTTAAAGAAAGCTCGACGTTCTTCTAAAGCTTCTACAAAATTGGCATAAGTGTTAATTTCTCTACCAATAGTGCTTTCCAACTTGGAAAGATTTTCGCGCCAACCAGGAGCATCCAGGTTAACTACTGCATCAGGGCGAAAAGTTGGTCTAATTTGAGTAAAACCTTCTTCGTGGAGCGATCGCTGATTCTCTAGGTTATCACTGGCGGCATCGGTAGTACAAAGCACTTCGATGTTAAAGCGTTTGAATAAAGCACGAGGGGAAAACTCCGGTGAGGCTAACAAACCTTCCAGATAATCATAGATACGTCCGGCATTGTGAGAATTTAAAGGTTCATCCACCCCAAAGACGTTAGTTAGTTCCTCTTTCAGCCACAACCCTGACGGAGTACCTTGGAATAGATAAAAATGGTCGGCGAACAATTGCCAGATTTTACGGTGGTCGGTTTCTGCTGGCGAACCATCATTGCTTGGTATGCCCAAAGATTGCAGAGATACGCCCCGACTATAGAGCATCCGCAAAAGGTAGTGGTCAGGGATAATCAGTAATTCCGTGGGCGAACCAAAACGGGCTGCCGGATTAGCTAACAAAGCTGGATCTACGTGTCCGTGTGGGCAAACTAGAGGTAACGCAGATATACTGTCAAAAAATTGATGAGCTAATCGTCTTTGAACTGGTTCAGGAGAAAAGCAGCGATCGGGAGATAAACCCAGTTTTTTAGTTAACATAATTTTTGTATAAATTGTTTTAAATTTTAAATTGTTAATAATGCTGCACTACTACCACGCTCTAGTAGAAAAGGAGATAAAACGAGGTTTTCCACAGTTTTTTCTTCTATTAAATCGAGTAACATTTGCATGGCATAGCCACCAATTTCCAACATTGGCTGACTAATTGTGGTCAGCGGCGGCGTAACGTAACCGCCCAAAGCAATACCATCAAATCCAACGAGGCTTAAATTTCGCGGTACTAAAATACCTAATTCTTGGCAAGCTAACAGAGCGCCAACTGCCACCATATCGTTGTAACAAAATATGCCTGTAACTTCCGCAGTCAATAGTTTAGATAGCATATTTTGTCCGGTGTTTACGTCGCTGGTTCTGGTATTATATTCGTCACTAATTGAAACCCAATCAGTATTTTGTGGGATACCAGCTTCTGCAAGGGCCATTTGATATCCTTCTAGGCGCTGCTGGTTCGATCTGCTGCGATCGCCTACACCCAAATAACCAATAGCCGTGTGTCCTAAACTAATTAGATGCTCTGTCGCTAATTTAGCACCTAAGCGATCGTCTATTGCAACTGAATGAAATATTTCTGATTGGTCTTCAGTTTGACTATTAATTAGAACTGTTGGTACAGCAATTTGTGTGAGTTGTTTAGTATGCTGTTTACTAATTCGCGAGTCAGCTATTAAAATCCCGTCTACCCTGCGGCGATGAAAAGTATCAATAGCTGCCATTTCCTCCTCAAAATCTCGGTGTGAAGCACTCAACAAAACACTCAAACCTGCTGGTTTGGCTATCTTCTCGATTCCCTCTACCACCTCAGCGTAAAAGGGATCTGAAATTGAAGTTACTACTACACCAATAGTATTAGTACGTTTATTTTGCAAGCTTTGAGCAATAGCATTTGGCACATAACTCATCTCCTCTGCCAGTCGCTTAATTTCTTCTCGCACTTTCGGGCTAATGAGAGCATTATCTCGCAAAGCGCGTGAAACTGTAGAATGAGAAACCCCTGCTCTGCGGGCAATATCTTCAATTGAAATTCTTCGTTTATTCATTATTTTATTTTAGGTTTTAAATATTGCACACGTGTGCATTTGTATGTATTATAGAAAATAATCGTCATTTGTCAAGAGATTTGAATACAACTCACATTTTGCGTGGCAAGGAGTTAAAAATCCTCACTCTCACCTCCGTCAATGATTACAACTACAAGTTACAAATTACAAATTCCGAATTAGTTGAACTTTTATTAAGAAAAAAATGATTATTATCGTCATGGGTGTATCTGGTTCGGGAAAAACCACCATCGGAAAACTACTAGCAAACTCCTTAGAATGGGAATTTAGCGACGCTGATACTTTCCACTCGCCAGAAAATGTTGAGAAAATGCGGCGCGGTATCCCTCTGAGTGAAGAGGACAGAATACCTTGGTTACAAGATTTGCAAACAGCCATCAAGCATTGGTTGCAAGAAAATAAAAATGTAGTGCTGGCGTGTTCGGCTTTAAAAAATAGCTATCGGCAATTTTTGGTAGTGGATAGCGATCGCATCAAGTTAGTTTACCTCAAAGGATCTTACGAGTTGATTCAAATGCGTTTAAAAGAGCGTAGCAATCATTACATGAGTGAAAAACTACTCAATAGTCAGTTTTATACACTTGAAGAACCAGTAGATACTCTATCTATGGATGTTGCACAGCCACCCCAGATAATTGTCCAAAACATTAGAACTGCTTTAGAAATTTAGCTGAGTGGTGCAACCGTAATATTAAGATTAATCACGTATCTAGGAAAACACGAATTTTTGGCAACTAAATCACATCAGATGTAAGTCTAAAAAAATATAAAAGCAAGCAGATAACTGTAATGGTAGGAGAAAAGTAGTGTTTATAAGATTAGCGCAACAGCATCAGGAATTCGTCCAAGACTTGGTAATGAACCTGCAAGCCTTGACAATTATACTTGAGCGGCATGGCTATACTGCGTCTTGTTATACATGCGGCGAGCAAATGAACAGTGCTTCATTTATGGTTAGCCTGAAAGAAAAGCACCTAATTCGGTTTTTAGTGTCTGATTACGGAATTACTTGGATGGAATTGTGGGACGATCGCGAATTAATGAAGTTGGAGGGTGCAGAAGCGATAAACCAGCTACAAGAGTTGGCTAATATTGTCAAGGATTCCACTGTCATACAATTAATAAAATAGTTAACGACTCCCTTGGCTGAGTTCGATAAAAAATTAACAGAGGTTTTGCACGCGTGTGTAAAACAAAAGAGAAGCTTATATATAATCAAAGGCTTGTGTACGCGTATACACAAGCCTTTTCAAAAATCTATCCAACACAAAAATCAGCTATAGAGGCGTAGCAATATGCCGACGCTGGGCGATTGGGTGCTGTGGTACAAGGTTGTCGCTACCCAGAAGGCATCAAAGTCTCTGAGAATTAATTAGCGATCGCATCAGTGCTTCGTCTTAACTCCGATCCAAGCAGATTGGATAAAACACTGGAAGAAATAAATTAACGTGAGTTCGACGAGTGCTATTTTGACCTCTCCCCCAGCCCCTCTCCTACCAGGAGAGGGGAGCAAAAACCCTCCTTACTTGTTACTCCTCCCTCTCCTAAAAGGAGAGGGAGGCTGGGAGGAAGAGGTCTGTCGAACTCAGGTTGAATTATGCACAGGTATGCAAAGACGAAATGAAACTTAACACCTATTTTTGCACACGTGTGCGAAAATAATAAATAAGTCTAATACAGGTTTTGCACACCTGTGCATAATAGAGTGCGAAAGTACGATTTAACAAATACAATATCGACAACTAGGAAGATATGTCTCAAACTCTAAATAATGCCATTGCTCAAGTTCAAAACAATCCCTTACGTTCGCTAGAAGAATGGGAAGAAGACTTACTAAATCGCTATCCCAATCCAGATAACATCGTTAAAGAAGGTAAAACCACCGAAGAGTACAGGAATTACGAAACTACTATTAGATATACGGTAAAAGAGTTTTATCGGTTAAATCATATTAATCAAACATATAATTTTGTCCTTCAAAAAGAAAAAGAATTTTTAAAGTTTGATAAAAAAGAAATGTCTGTTTGGGATGCGGTCGAATTTTTGAATCAATTAGTTGATGATTCCGATCCTGATACAGACATGGATCAGTTACAGCATCTATTGCAAACATCAGAAGCGATTCGCGCTGATGGTCATCCTGACTGGATGGTACTTACTGGCTTCTTTCACGATATGGGGAAAGTGCTTTGTCTGTTTGGTGAACCTCAATGGGCTACCGTAGGGGATACTTATCCTGTAGGTTGTGCATTTTCTAATAAAATTGTTTTCTCAGAATTCTTTAAAGAAAATCTTGATTATAATAACCCCGATTACAACACTAAATATGGCATTTACGAGCCTAACTGTGGATTAAGTAATGTACATATATCATGGGGGCATGATGAGTATTTTTATCAGATGATGAAAAACTATTTGCCCGAACCTGCATTGTATATGCTTCGCTATCACTCATTTTATCCTCAACATCGTGAAAATGCCTATGAGCATTTGATGGATAAACACGATCGAGAAATGTTTAAATGGGTACGTTTATTCAATCCCTACGATTTGTATTCCAAAAACCCTATTCCTCCTGATTGGCAGAAATTAAAACCATACTATGAAGATTTGGTGGCTAAATATTTACCGACAACATTAAAGTTTTAAACTGCTAGAAGAATTTGTAATCTTCTATTTTGGGGAGATAAAATAAGAACAAGAATTGATATGCAAACTTTTTTTATCCCTAATCAAGCTTACAAATATCATCTTGTTTACTCTTTTATTGCCTGCATATGAAAGAAGAGCAATAACAAACAAATACACTTGTCAAGCTGATGAAAGTTGATTTTAAAAATCTAACCAAAGGATGTTTACATTTTCCGAAATTTCGCACTAACAATCAAAAAGCTCTCTACTCTAATAGTATCTTTTCTGAAAAAGATTGATTGAGAAATGTTAACGTTTTTAACATCAATCCTAATATTGAATAGCCTAACTTATCCAAATACTTTGGAATAAAGACTTTGGGTTCTATCGAGAGATTTAAAACCTTTTATATTTGTAAAGTTCGATAAACAAAAATAATTTTTGCACTGGATCGGGATAAAATGAAAAAAGTCAAAATAAATAAAGATTGACAACTTTAATAATACTAATTTTTGGAATTTTCACTTAAAAGCTGTTTTCAGGCTATGCACTACAAAGTCATCTCACCAAAAGAATGTGAGTATTTTAAGTAGTGTAATGTTCGTAATTCTGCTTTAAAAATAACCCATTTTGTTTTGTGAAACTAATAGCAATAACTCCACTACTTCCAAATCCAATACCTTTGGAGTTTAAATTGCAAAAGCTAGTAGTATCACTAGGTTAGGTCTAAGTTTTTAAGACTTAGTTTATCTTGCGATCGCCTTTCTCAAATTAAATCAGTTGTTAGAAATAGATGAATATGAAAAGAATTTTGCTCATAGCTGGTATATTAGGTTTTGTGGTTGTTGGTTGTACAAATGGCGCTCATAATGACAACACTGCTACTAATACTACTAACAAGGCTACTAATATCAGTGCAGAGAGTCTTAGTACTTCAAATAGAAAATTGCAAACAATCGGTGTAGCTTTGGGTGATTTAGGCAATCCTTTCTATAATGCTGTGCAGAAGGGGGCCGAAACAGAAGCCCAAAAAATCGGAGGGAATATCAGAGTTAATGCAGTTTCCAGTGCCTTTGACCTAAATCAACAAACCAATCAAATCGAAAATTTTACGGCTGCAAATACTGACCTAATTATCCTCAGCGCTGTTGATAAAAAAGGAGTTAAACCAGTTATTGACCAAGCAAGGCTTGCAGGTAGGGTTGTGATTGCATTAGATTCAGCCGTTGATGCAGATGTGGATGCGATGATTAGTTCCAACAATACCCAAGCTGGTGAAGTTGCTTGCCAATATATTGCCGATCGCCTCAAAGGTCAAGGTAGTGTAGTCATCCTCAACGGTACTCCAATGGACTCAATCAATCAGCGAGTGAGTGGCTGTGAGAAATCATTGTCTAAATATCCGAATATTAAACTCATCTCTAAAGAGCAAAACGCTGAAGGGACTAGGGATGGAGGACTGAGAGTCATGAGCGATTTGCTGACAACCTTTCCGAAAATTGATGCCGTTTTTGCTACGAACGATCAAAGCGGTGTTGGTGCAGATTTAGCAGCTAGACAAGCAAGACGCAATGAATTTTTTATTGTTGGGGTTGACGGATCGCCAGATGCAACCAAAGCAATGGAAGATAAGGATGGTGTATTTGCTGCAACTGCGGCTCAAAATCCCGCAGGGATGGCTGAAAAAGCGGTTCAGATTGGCAACGATATCATTCAGGGTAAAAAACCTGAGTCATCTGAGATTCTAATTCCAGTCAAGTTGGTTACTAGAGAGAACCTCAGCAGCTATCAAGGCTGGTAATTTGTAATGACGCTCTCTACGAGACGCTAAAAGCGAACGAAGACTCGCTAACGCTACGCTAACGTAATTCGTAATTACAAAACACACAAAAGGCTTGATACAGGAAGATTAGAACATTTTACCCTGTTTTTTAGTACGTCGTTTTCAAATTTGTGTAAGTCAGAATGACTTGTAGGAGATATATGAATGTGAAAAAGATTGCGTTCACCTCTGGCGTTACGCGAAGCGTAATTACAGCTAGCTTATTAAGTATCATCAGTGGCAGTCTTATCGGCTGTACAAATGGTTCTCCCGATGACAACACAGCTACTAACATTGATACTCAACCTGCTACGAATATTAGTGCAGAAACTAAAACCGCCACTGGGAATAGAAAGTTGCGATCGGTTGCCTTCACTGTTGGCGATCTGAGTAACCCTTTCTTCGTCGTTATGGGACAAGCAGTTGAGGCAGAAGCGAAGAGAATTGGCGGAAAAGATGTCAATGTTATTATAGCTTCCAGTGCTTATGACCTTAATCAACAAGCCAACCAAATTGAAAATTTTACTGCTGCAAATACTGATGTTATTGTTTTAAATGCTGCTGATAAAAGTGGAATTAGACCAATAGTTGAAAGAGCAAAAAAAGCAGGTGAAATTGTTATTGCCGTAGACACAGGTGCAGAGGGAGGCGTAGATGCCACCATCACAACTAATAATGTCCAAGCTGGAGAAGTTAGTTGCAAATATATTGCCGATCGCCTCAAGGGTAAAGGCAATGTAGTAATAGTTAACGGGCCGCCGGTGGACTCAGTAATTCAGCGAGTTAGTGGCTGCGAAAATGTGTTATCCAAATATCCCAATATCAAAATCCTCTCTAAAAACCAGAATGCAGATGGTAGCCGGGATGGAGGACTGAGAGTTATGACTGATTTGCTCACAACCTTTCCGAAGATTGATGCTGTTTTTGCCATTAACGATCCGAGTGGACTTGGTGCAGAACTAGCAGCAAAGCAAGCACAACGTAAAGATTTCTTTATTGTAGGAGTTGATGGTGCGCCAGAAGCAATAACTGCGATCGCCAATAAAGATGGTTTATATGCAGCAACTGCTACTCAAAATCCACGAGGAATGGCCCAAAAAGCAGTTCAGGTTGGGAATGACATTTTAAATGGTAAGAAACCTGCTAATCCAACCATTCTGATTCCAGTTAAGTTGATCGCAAAAGATAACGTCAGCACGGAAAAAGGCTGGGAGTAATAAAAATTATGAATTTGCAATTGAAAATTATGTCTTTTGATATAACTCTTTTGGCGCATTTGTAAAGTTTTTGCACATACCTAGAATGTCCGACAGTTTTCATTTAAATTAATACCAAACCTCATTTCTATTTCTTGGCTTTTGTTTAATAGAAAGATGGATTTATAAAGAGGTTAAAACTCTGCTGCACCGAATTGATAACCGCTATGTATGTGCATCAGTGGAAAGTTTGAGTGTCTATTTATAGTACTTGAACTTTCCCAACAATCTCTCTGAACTAACGTTAATAACAAAGGATGAAAATATCTCTTTCCCACTCATATTCAGCTTTTAAAACATGATTTTGCAATCGATAAAATATGACTTTATTCATTTCTAATTCAGATTCGCGAATTTTAAATAGTTTTTACAGGTTTTGCTGATGACAACCAATATTGAAACTTCACGTTCTGATACACCAACTAGCACCCCAGTGTTAGAAATGCAAGGGATTACAAAACGATTTCATGGTGTATCTGCGCTCCAAAATGTTAATCTGACGATTTACCCAGGAGAAGTTCACGCCCTCATGGGTGAAAACGGAGCGGGTAAAAGCACATTGATGAAAATCTTGGCAGGGGCTTACATTGCCGATGAAGGAGAAATTCGCATCAATGGTCAACCCTTGAAAATTACCGATCCGGCGACAGCACGCAAAGCGGGTATTAATCTCATTTATCAAGAATTGAATGTTGCACCGAATTTAACCGTTACCGAAAATATGTTTATGGGTAGCGAGTTGCGGCGAGGTCAGCTTTTAGACCGCCAAGCGATGCAACTAGAAGCAGAGGAAGTGCTGGACAGCCTTGGAGCCAATTTTACCGCGCAGACTATAGTTGGTACTTTGTCCATCGCCGAACAGCAGCAAGTGGAAATTGCTAGGGCGCTGAAGGATAAAAGCCGCGTTTTGGTGATGGATGAACCAACAGCAGCATTGTCTGACCGCGAGAGCGACCATTTATTTGAGGTGATTCGCAAACTGCGGCGTGATGGTATTGCGATTATTTACATCAGCCATCGCATGGAAGAAATCTATGCCTTAGCTGACCGGATTAGCGTGTTGCGTGATGGTCAATATATTGGCAGTCTGACACGCAGTGAAATTTCTCCCCAGCGATTAGTGCAGATGATGGTTGGTCGCTCCATGCAAGACTTTTACGAACATCAACGGCAAATGAATCCTGGCCCAGTGGTACTGTCAGTCAGAAATATGAGCGATGCCCGCAAGAAGATTGAGCCGGCTAGTTTTGAACTTCATGCTGGAGAAATTCTGGGTTTAGCTGGGTTGGTTGGTGCCGGACGCACAGAACTATCCCGGCTGATTTTTGGTGCAGACCGTAAAGCTAGTGGCGAAGTATTCTTGAATGGCAAAAAACTGGAAATTAATACGCCCAGTGATGCCATTGCAGCCGGAATTGGCTATGTTCCAGAAGACCGCAAAGACCAAGGTTTATTTCTGGAAATGAGCGCCCGCAAGAATATTGCTATCAATACACTCAAGCAGGATGCAAGGGGTGGAATTGTTAACTGGCCTTCAGTGAATCGGCTGTCAACAGACGCGGTGGAAAACTTCAATATCCGCCTAGCCAATTTGGAAATTAGAGCATTGGATCTTTCTGGTGGTAATCAACAGAAGCTACTGCTAGCGCGTTGGTTAGCCATTAAACCGAGAGTGTTGATGTTAGATGAACCGACACGCGGCGTAGATATTGGTGCCAAAAGCGAAATTTACCGAATTATGAGCGAATTAGCAGCGCAAGGTGTTGCTATTTTAATGGTTTCCAGCGAACTAGCGGAGATTGTCGGCATGAGCGATCGCGTCTTAGTGATGCGAGAAGGACAGCTGGTAGGCGAACTGGATGGCAGTCTTGGCAAAGAAATCACCCAAGAAAAGATTATGCACTACGCAACTGGAGCATCGGAGGTATCAGGATTATGAGTCAGACAGTCAGACCGCCTATCAATAAATCAGCCAACAATCCCGCAGCTCGCAACCGGAAATCAATCAGCACCCTGTTGGAAGTTGCGGGTATTTTGCCAATCTTAGTAATTATCTGCATCTTATTTACATTCCTTTCTCCCAACTTCCTCACCGGTGCTAACATCGTCAATATCTTGCGTCAGGCATCAATCAATATTGTGCTAGCGACAGGAATGACCTTTGTAATTCTCACTGGCGGTATTGATCTTTCAGTTGGGTCAATCTTAGCTGTTTCTGCGGTAGTTGCATTACTGGTATCGCTACTACCGGCTTTAAGTTGGGCGGCTGTACCTGCTGCGTTACTTGCAGGATTGCTGTTAGGCTTACTCAACGGTGCGCTCATTACCTTCTTGGATGTGCCACCTTTTATTGTGACGCTGGGTTCACTTACAGCCTTGCGGGGTGTTGCTTTTTTAATTGCCAAAGGTACAACCCTGATTAACCCTGACATAAATTTTGCTTGGGTGGGTAATACATATATCGGCCCCATTCCTTGGCTAGTGATAATTGCGCTACTGACTGTGATAGCTAGCTGGTTTATCCTGCGGCAAACTGTTTTAGGAGTGCAGATATATGCTGTGGGTGGTAACGAACGGGCAGCCAGATTAACAGGGATTAAAGTTAATCGGGTGTTGCTATTCGTCTATGGTATTAGCGGATTACTGGCAGGTTTAGCAGGAATCATGAGCGCCAGCCGTCTTTATAGTGCCAGTGGCGTAATAGGTCAGGGTTATGAATTAGATGCGATCGCAGCTGTTATTCTAGGTGGAACCAGCTTTACAGGCGGTATTGGCACCATTGGCGGCACTCTTCTCGGTGCATTGATTATTGCGATTCTCAACAACGGCTTAACCTTGTTGAACCTATCTTACTTCTGGCAACTAGTCGTCAAAGGACTAGTAATTATTTTGGCAGTAACTATCGATCGGTTACGCAGACGTTCTAGACGGTAAACAAGCAAGGGAGCAGGGGGCAGGGAGCAGAGGGAAAAGAACTAATTCCTAATTCCCAATTCCCAATGCCCAATGCCCAATGCCCCATCCCCAATAATAAATATATAAACTATGACCTCCACTACTACTCGTCGTAAAGCCAGCACGTTTTATGTAATTTTGATTGCTGGTGCCGCTGCCCTCGGCGGGTTTTTATTCGGTTTTGATACTGCTGTAATCAACGGTGCGGTTTTATCTTTAGCAAAAGCTTTTAATACCAGTAGTTGGGTGACAGGGCTGGCAGTATCCCTAGCGTTGCTGGGGTCTGCCATCGGAGCCTTCTTTGCCGGACAGATTGCAGACCGTTATGGTCGAGTCAACGCAATGGTGGTTGCTTCGGCATTGTTTACTATCAGTGCCATTGGCTCTGGGATTGCCTTCACTATCTGGGATTTTATCTTTTGGCGAGTATTAGGTGGGATTGGCATCGGCGTTGCTAGCGTCATCGCGCCAGCTTACATTGCCGAATGTTCTCCCACCCATTTGCGGGGAAGGTTAGGATCTCTGCAACAATTAGCGATCGTAGTGGGAATTTTCGTTGCCTTATTGAGCGACTACTTTATCGCTACGTCAGCAGGTTCAGCAGACTCGCCGTTTTTGTTTGGGGTTGCAGCTTGGCGCTGGATGTTTTGGACAGCAGTCCCACCAGCAGTATTCTACGGGATGGTAGCTTTAACAATTCCTGAATCTCCCCGTTATTTGGTTGCCAAAGGACGAGAATCAGAAGCTGTTAACGTTCTGACCAAGATTTTGGGGGGTGACGTACTGCCAAAAATCGAAGAAATTCGGCAGACAGTGCTTCGCGAACGCCAACCCAGATTTTCTGACCTCTTAAGCAGAAGTGGCGGACTCCTCCCAATTGTTTGGATAGGAATAGGCTTATCTGTATTACAGCAATTTGTTGGGATTAATGTAATCTTCTACTACAGCAGCGTTTTATGGCGTGCTGTCGGCTTTTCCGAAAAAGATTCCCTATCAATCACGGTGATTACAGGAGCCGTCAACATTATTACAACACTGATTGCGATCGCCTTCGTGGATAAATTTGGTCGCAAGCCCTTACTGATAATAGGGTCAATCGGCATGACCTTGACATTGGGGACGATGGCTTATCTTTTTGGTCATGCTCCCCTCGATGCTGCTGGGAACCCCAATCTTACCGGAAGCGCCGGGACTATAGCTCTGGTCGCAGCCAACCTCTATGTGTTCTGCTTCGGTTTCTCTTGGGGGCCAGTGGTTTGGGTGCTGTTGGGAGAAATGTTTAATAACAAAATTCGAGCCGCCGCACTTTCGATTGCTGCTGCTATGCAATGGGTTGCCAATTTCCTCATTTCCACAACATTTCCTCCTATACTGCAATATTTCGGTCTAGGTTCTGCCTATGGACTCTATACAATTGCAGCTGCTACCTCATTCTTTTTCATTCTCTTTTTTATTAAAGAAACCAAAGGAATTGAGTTAGAAGACATGTAATTAGTATCCATCTAGTACCTCTGTGCGTAATTCATAATTTGTATCTCTGTATCCTCTGTGTTTGTGAGGTTGCATGGTTAAAGGAGTTTGTAGTCAGCACTTTAGTGCTTAGATTAGGGCTAGAGTCACTCATTACGAACTTCTCAAAATTAATGTGGTGGAGTACTAGATGGAACATTCACAACTGATGACGACAACGTAATTGAATAATATGTAGTAGAAGTTCCCAGTCCGGGAGCAGGAACATTAAACAATTTAGGAATTTAGGGCCGCACTTAATAGACCAAGCTTTGCATTTATTTGGAATGCCTGATGCTATTTTTGCAGACATCCGCATCACAGGCTGCGATCGCAGATAGATGATTGTTTTGAATTGATACTATATTACGACAAACTGCGCGTCAAATTAAAAGCAAGTTTCCTTGTGCGTGAGCCTGCGCCTGCCTATATCATACATAGCACTCATGGTTCTTTTCTTAAAAGCAGAGCCAGAAAGTGAATATGGCTTGCTGCATACAGAAAAAGACACAAAAATAATTCGAGAAAAAGTCAAAAGTTTACAAGGGAGCTATTTAGGTTATTACGATGCCGTATATAAATCTATCGTTAGTAATCAGCCAATTGCTGTTACCGCCGAAGACGGAATTAATGTAATGAAAATTATAGCAGCAGCTATTAAAAGCAGCAATGAGCAAAAAGTCATAACGTTGCTTGAATTGAGCTAAAACTTCAACTTAAAATATGTAATTTTAATGTTGATTAGCTCATACTTTGATTCGAGGGTAATTTCTTTCGTTACAAGCTCATAATTCAACCATTTTCAATTAATAAATCAATGCTAAAAACTATTTTTCCTAGCTTTTTTATTTTATTTTTGGCAATTCCAGCAGTTTGGGCAGCACCTCCAGAAAACGATCCGAATGCAGCAGATGCTAATCGGACTTTGCAGGGACAAGTCACTTCTGTTTCCCAGTTTTCTGATGTACAACCAACTGATTGGGCGTTTGGTGCATTGCAATCGCTAGTGGAACGCTACGGTTGTATTGCAGGTTATCCCAATTCCACCTATCGCGGCAACCGTGCCTTAACCCGTTATGAGTTTGCCGCAGGTTTAAATGCTTGTTTGGATCGGATTAATGAGTTAATTGCTACAGCTACTAGCGATTTAGTTAATAAGCAAGATTTGGCAGTGCTGCAAAAGTTGCAGCAAGACTTTGCCGCAGAACTAACAACTCTGCGCGGACGAGTAGATACCGTAGAGGCACATACAACAACATTGGAGGCGCAGCAGTTTTCTACTACTACTAGGTTGAATGCTCAAATTATCACCGCCGTTAGTGATACCTTTGGCGATCGAGTCGGTGGCGAAGATGATGAATCCCGCATCTACTTTGCAAATCGGGGTCGTCTCAACTTTGAGAGCAGTTTCACTGGCAAAGATTTATTGCGAGTCCGGCTAGAATTTGGTAACTTTGCGTCCAATGTTGGCAGTCAAATTGCCGCAGCCACAGGTACAGGGATGACACGTCTGAACTTCGATTATGACAGCAACGAGACACTTTATGTCCCCCACATCCGTTATTACTTCCCAGTCAGTGATTCCCTTAACTTCGTTGTTGGGCCTGTAGGCATTGGTTACACCGACATTTCCACCACCGTCACTCCCCCCACAATTGCTGACGACGGCAATGGAGTTCCCTCACTTTTTGGATCGTACAGTCCCTTATTCCGGCGAGGTGGCGGCGGTGCAGCCGCTAACTGGAACATTACCAAAGACTTGGTTCTCACCTTGGGCTATTTAGCAGGCAGTTCTAATGTGCCATCGCCTAGCAACGGGTTATTTGATGGCAGCTACAACGCCTTAGCGCACTTAGCCTATTATGGTAAGCAAGGAGCGATCGGTGTTGCTTACTCTCATGGCTATAGCCCTGCTGGAGTAATCGAACTCTCAGCTGGGACGGGTAGCGTCTTGTCAAACGCTCCCTTTGGCAACAACATTGCTACTTCCAACGATATTGTCGGCACACAGGGGTACTATCGCTTCTCCCCGAATTTTCAAGTCCACGCTTGGGGTGGATATATTTGGGCAAATGCCGAGAGTTCTGGTTTGAGTGATATTTCCAATGGTAGAGGTGGAACAGATTCTCTATTTGTGAACAATGGTGCCAACGCCAATGTCTGGTTTGGGGCGATTGGTGTGTCGTTTCCCGATGTGGGTGGTAGAGGCAATCTGCCAGGAATTCTCTTTGGTATACCACCCCATGTCTCTAACAGTGATATCCGTCAAGAGCGAGACAACGCTTACCATATTGAAGCATTTTATCGCTACCGCTTAAATGACAACATCTCAGTGACTCCTGGTTTTTGGGTGATTCTCAACCCGGAAAACGACAGCAGAAATGATACGCAGTATGTAGGTGTGCTTCGCACAACCTTTGATTTTTAACTGAATGTCAATGCTTTGCTCGATCGACAGGGTGCTGAGTATTCAGCACTCTTTAGGAACTTCCAGTGAAAAAACAAAAATTATTCTTCTGTTACTACCAAATTCCACAGCGCATCAATTCCACTGCCTACATATTCTGAATCCCGGTGTTGTGAAATCCATTCGGCGACAGTAGCAGTAACATTGCTGGAGTTTTTGCCCAACTTGCCCAATGCTTGAGCAGCAGAGTTAGGCACAATCTGACTCTCATCTTTAAGTAAACCCAGCAGTGCTTCAACTACTCGTGGCGAGGCGTTGCCTAAGTTGCCCAATGCAAAAGCACCAGAGTAACGCACAATCTGACTCTCATCTTTGAGTAAACCCAGCAGTGCTTCAACTAGCTGTGGCGAGGCGTTGCCCAACTGACCCAATGCAAAAGCAGCAAAGTAACGCACACTCTCACTCTTATCTTTAAGTAAACCCAGCAGTGCTTCAACTACCTGTGGCGAGGCGTTGCCCAACTGACCCAATGCAAAAGCAGCAAAGTAACGCACACTCTCACTCTTATCTTTAAGTAAACCCAGCAGTGCTTCAACTACCTGTGGCGAGGCGTTGCCCAACTGACCCAATGCAGAAGCAGCAGAGTAACGCATATTTTCACTCTCATCTTTGAGTAAACCCAGTAGTGCTTTAACTACCTGTGGCGAGGCGTTGCCCAAGTTGCCCAATGCAGAAGCAGCATAGTAACGCACATTCTCACTCTCATCTTTGAGTAAACCTAGCAGTGCTTCAACTCCCTGTGGCGAGGCGTTGCCCAACTTGCCCAATGCAGAAGCAGCAGAGTTACGCACATTCTCACTCTCATCTTTGAGTAAACCCAGTAGTGCTTTAACTACCTGTGGCGAGGCGTTGCCCAACTTGCCCAATGCAGAAGCAGAAGAGTTACGCACATTCCAACTCTCATCTTTAAATAAACCCAGCAGTGCTTCAACTATCTGTGGCGATGCGTTGCCCAAGTTAGCCAATGCAACAACAGCAGAGTCACGCACTATCTCACTCTCATCTTTGAATAAACTCAGTAGTGCTTCAACTACCTGTGGTGAGGCGTTGCCCAACTTGCCCAATGCAGAAGCAGCAGAGTTACGCACATCATCACTCTCATCTTTGAGTAAACCCAGCAGTTCTGCCAATACTCCCTGTTGTTCACCTAAAACTGCGCGATATTCTCGCAGTTGCTCTTCATATATCAAATCTGCTGATGCTTTCAACAGTTGTAGTGCTTGAGCTTGAAACCGGGTTTCATTTAAATTGCAAAGAATTTGAAAAACCTGTGATTTAACTCTCCTACCTACTCGCTGATAATTGCTAACTTCAAGCTCAACTAATTTCTGCAAAATATTTGTAATCAAATTGCCATCAGATAATTTTAAATCTTCAGCTAAACAAGTACCTGCAAAGAAAAGATTGCAGTGCAGCCATTCTTCATAAGGAGTATCTTGTTGCAGAATTGCTTCAATAATTTTTTTCGAGTTACTTTGATTTTGTTGAGCTATTAACAGCAACAACACCTCTCGCCAGTGGGAATTGTGTAGATAATCTCGAATGTGATTTAGTACTTCGTTAAAGTCTCCTGATTGGCGATCGCGTATTTCTTCACCTGCCAAATATTCCTGAAATGTCTTATGCACAAACGCATATCTATCTTGACCTTGTTCGTTTAATAAACCACAGCGTTCTGTAATCTGGTCAACTAAGCGTTTTGCTTCCTCTTGAGCTTGATGTTTCTTAACTTGATAATTACATTCACGAATATATTTGCTTAATTGCGTAATTAACTCATCTCTATCAATCAGCGTACCACCTTCTTTATCGCCAGTTTCCCCTTGAGAATGAATCCAGTAAGCGAGGTGTTGCATCAATATTTTGATATCGTCCAATTTAATATACTTCAACTTCCAAGACTCAATCCCCTTGTTTACATCCCAGTTAATCAATAGCGTATCAACTGCCTGTTCATAGAGTTTATGTCGCTGTCTGGGCAAATGTGCGTCATAGCGATGAATCAAGGCAATGATTGTCAGTAGTAAAGGATTGCGTGCTAATAATTTGATGCGTTCTTGTGCTGCTAATGCTTTTTTTAAGCTTTCTTGACGGTGTTGTGCTTCTTTCAGGTTGTTTGGCAGTCTGCTGTTATACCACTGCTGAATAAATAAATCAATTTGACTATCATCAAATTGTTCTAGCTGATAATGAGGGAATTCATCTGTACCAAAAAACTCTCGACTATAACCTGCTGGACGCGAAGTTATAATTGCCCGATTTTGAGAATATTGTCCGAGGAAACTGTGAATTATCTTTACAAATTCATAGCGATCGCTTGGTTTAGCGATTTCATCTAAGCCATCAAGTAAAATTAACGCTCTCCCATCTTCTAACCAATGTTCAAAGAAACCTTTGGGCAATCCTTTAACATGAATATCATTGGCAAAATTGCGTACATATTCTAAAAGATTCTTTGTTGAAGCTTTGCCTAAGTCTCTAATTCTAATCAAAATTGGCAGTAACTCTAAGTCTGCTGATAAACCGAGTTTTTCAGTCTGCTGTTCAGCCAGCATCACAGCAAAGTAACTCATCAAAGTTGTTTTACCAATTCCTGGTTCTCCCAACACAACAAATTTATTGCGTGTACTTTCTTTCAGCAGTTCTTGGGCTGAGAATTTCTTGCCACTACTTTGTTGTTCCCAAAGTAAACTTTGCTGGCGTTGCTGGTTAGCTGTCTCTTCTAAAGCTAAATCTAGATTTAATTTTAAACCTGTGCTTGCTCTAACTTCCACCTGCTCAACTACATTAGGCATCACAAAAATTTGTAGTAGTTTAGCAAATTTTTCTTCTTCTTTTGTTTTTACTTTTATGCCAACAAATTCAACACCATCAAAATAGCCTAACAGTTGTTTGAGATAATCTGATTTAGCAATTTGAAACTTTAAATATGTATTGGTGTGTTCAAAATAAGCATCTACAAACTTTTTCAGCCAATGTTCAATACTTTCATCACGAAACTCTAAGTTTGGCTTTTCTGATTTAATTTTGTGGAATATTTTAATTAAGACTTGTAGATTTGGGGTTGTTTTCTCTGTAAAAGGCTTCTGTAATTCTTCTTGAACTCCTGTATCTTTGAAAAAACCCTCTACAAGTTCTCTCGCATCCTTTGGCGTACAACGAAAAAATAAATGTTTATCAGAATCTTGATTAGAATCCCACTCTTCGGCGGATTGTACACCTGCTTTCAAAGCTTTTTCTAAGTCTGTAGGATTTAATGCACTATTGATTTTCTTAACAATTTCTGGAGTTACTGCTTTTACTACTGGGCCCACAATAGCTAATAACTCTACGCTCATATTGCTTAGGATATATAGATTATATACATACTACACGCTTGTTAGCTTTGTCGTCGCTGTGGGAATTTTATAATTGATTCAGGGACGGGATAATCCTGATTTACCTGCAACTGTTGCTTTTTTCGATGAGCAACAGCAATGAACCTATCCTACTATTTTAAAAATCCCTAATTCTTGTCGTCAAATGGCTGTAATTTTAATCATATTATTACCCCCCTTAATCCCCCCGATGTTTTGGGGGGAAATAAGAAATCTTGTTCCCTCCCCTTTGCAAGGGGAGGGTTAGGGTGGGGTAAAACTGACGCGAAAAACCAAGTGAGGAAGCTATTTCTGGCGATGCCTACGGCTGGCTGCGCCTACGCATTTGTTATTTTGGCGATCGCATTTGTTACTTTGGCGATCGCATTTGTTGATTTGGCGATCGCATTTGTTATTTCGGCGTATTTTAGCCAATAGGCGCTACTTCTGCATATTCCGCTTCATTTGTTCTAACTCATCCTGAGTTTCCCAGCTACGGAACTTCTCTTCTAAGTCATCAAACCCACTAGAAAAAGTGCTAGTTTGATTTGACCAGCCAATGCTTTCTGAACGCTGCTGGGTTTGCGCTTTCGCACGGGCTGTTTGTGCTTCGGCAGCTTTAGCTTGCACTTCTTGTCGCCGTTGCTGAATTTTTTTCAGTAATTCTTGAGATTGGTTGATGCGTTCTTTCAAGCCTTGCATGTGTCCCCAGCGCTGATTTCCTTCGCGCAACAGGGCTGCTTCTCGCTCACCCGCCGCCGCCGCCAAATCCTCTCTATTGGCGTTTTTGGCTTTTTGAATGCGGATATGCCAACGCTGAATTTCTTGAGCAGTGGAGAGAATTTCTTCTTGCGATCGCTTCTCTTGTAATTTTAAATCTGCGATTAACTTTAATGTGTCTTCTTCTTGCTCACGCAGCTGTTCTAGCAGCGCCTCTAACTCCAAATGTGGATTGTTACGCAAGAATTCTTCTAAACGGTTTTCTAGAAACCGACTCAAATCATCAAATAATCCCACTGCTAGAACTCCAGAGATCGGGTGCGTGACTATTTTATTGTAGTGGGCGGAATGTAAATTTTAATCTTTCCCATTAGGTAAACTTCTGGCTGTTAGTTAGATTTCAAAGTTGGGAAGAATGTATTTGGTGAAACTACGCAAATAACCCTGACTTACGAAATAAGGCTTTAATCAGTATGAGTTCTGACTTTCAACCACCACCTAAGAGCTTGTCCATACTAGCTACTGTAGGAGGAGTCGTTACCGCTGCGATCGCGATCGCACTTTTAAATGGTTGGTCTAAGCAACTTTCTAACACTTCTATAAAAAAACCAGAAATCTCAACATCCCCAACTGCTTCTCAACCACAGAAAACCCAACCCCCTGTCTCTATTGCAAATCAAGCTGAAATAATTGCCAGCCTTGATGCTAAATCCGTAGTTTTGCCAGGTCAACCGATTCCTAAGAATCAATTAACAGTAGCCATAATTCCATACGTTGCCCCTGGAGTTGGAAAACTGACCCCAGAAGAAATGACAACGGCCCGTCAAGCTTGGTCATACTTCCAGCGCAACTGGAACGATGAAACTGGCTTGATCAATTCCGTTGATGGCTTTGCCTCAATAAGTATGTGGGATCAGACAGCAGCGATCGCGGCCTTAGTTAGTGCTAAAGAACTCAATATTGTGCCTGCGGCTGAATTTGAAGCCAAAATGAGCAAAATGTTGAATACACTGGCGTCAATGCCTTTGTATAAAGGAGAACTACCCAACAAGGTTTACAATGCGAAAACTCTCCTACCTGTTAATTATGGTCAACTAGATAAACAGGAAGAAATTGGCTGGTCAGCCATCGATTTAGGAAGAATGGCAATCTGGTTGAAGATTGTCGGTGCAAAGTATCCAGAAATGCGATCGCAAACAGCAGCAGTTTGGCAACACTGGCAAGTCAAGCGTCTGACCACAAACGGTCAAATGTATGGTACTGCTGTCATCAAAGGCAAAGAGCAATACAATCAAGAAGGTCGCTTGGGCTATGAAAATTATGCTGCTTATGGTCTGAAGCTTTGGGGCTTGGATGTTAAAAAAGCCTTAGATTATCAGTCCCATACTGCCTTTGTCGATCTTTACGGACAAGGAATTCCTTACGACAAACGGGACTATAAAAACTCTGAAGCCAATAACTACGTTCTTAGCGAACCCTATATCTTGGATGGCATCGAAACTGGGTTTCAAGCTTTGCCTAAAGCTTATGCCGATCGCATTTTAGCTGCCCAAGCCGCGCGTTATGAAGCGACAAAACAATTAACCGCCGTCACCGAAGATAACTTAGATCGCCCGCCATACTTTGTTTACAGCACCCTATTTGTCAACGGACAACCTTGGGCAACCATCGCGGATACTAGAGAACAGCACAACAATTTGCGATTTCTCAGTGCGAAAGCTGCGATCGGCTGGCATGTGCTTTATAACACTGCTTATACCCGTCAGTTATTTGATTTTGTTCAAGGCAATCTTAAGTCTCAAGATGGCTGGTACAACGGCTTTTATGAGTCTCTGCGTCAGCCGAATAAAACTCTCACTGCTAACAATAATGGTGTAATTCTGGAAAGCTTACTGTATAAGCAAGTTGGGCAGCCACTTACTGTTTGGGCAGGAGTCAGGAGCCATAAGTCAACCGAGAAGACTATAAAAAGACCGTAAGTTATTTCATGTCCGTGATAATATCCCTCCTCAATCCTCCCCTTGCTACAGTGGATAGATGGGTATTGCCCACTCAAAATAAATCGCAGAAAAAAACCCCTAGCATTTCTACTAGGGGTGAGAAATAATACCATTTCACTTGATGTTTGTCTGAGATGACCCTGTTTGTGCCTCTGCTCTACGCAAGAGGCTGGAGTGTTTCTCAAATATTACAGTAAAAAGCGATCGGGTATAAAATTAGCCAACATTTGCCAAGAGCAATTCTCGTTTTTCTGATTTTTGTACTCTCACTTGAGAGTCATCATCAACATCAATCAGGGCTGTGTCTCCATCTGTAATTTCACCAGACAGCATTGCTTCGGCAAGAGAATCTTCTAAGAGGCGCATAATTGCCCGGCGTAATGGTCTAGCGCCATAGCTGGGGTTATAACCTTCTTGTACCACAAGCTCTTTGAAGCGATCGCTAACTTCTAGGATAATTCCCTTTTCTGTCAAGCGGCTAGCAACATCGCGGAGCATAATTTCGGCGATTTGCTTAACTTCATCCTTGGAAAGCTGGGTGAAGACGATAATCTCATCAAGACGGTTCAGGAACTCAGGACGGAAGTAAGCTTTCAATTCCTCATTTACCAAGGTGCGAATACGGTTATAACTAGCGTCGGCTTGAGTGTCGAAGTCAAAGCCTAAACCACTACCGCCTTTTTCAATCACCTTGGAACCGATGTTAGAAGTCAAAATGATCAGCGTGTTCTTGAAGTCCACTTTCCGACCTTTGGCATCGGTAAGATGACCGTCAT
Organism: Nostoc sp. DedQUE04; assembly: GCF_034530995.1. NCBI lineage: Bacteria > Bacillati > Cyanobacteriota > Cyanophyceae > Nostocales > Nostocaceae > Nostoc > Nostoc sp. DedQUE04. Next base: position 68,057 of record NZ_JAVRCA010000033.1, read on the forward strand.
CCAAGAGTTGCAGCAGCATATTGAATACATCGGGGTGTGCTTTTTCGATTTCGTCGAATAGCAGCACTGTGTAGGGTTTCCGCCGCACTGCTTCTGTAAGCTGTCCGCCTTCGTCGTATCCTACATAACCAGGAGGCGAACCAATTAGCTTGGCAACGGTGTGACTTTCCATGTATTCGGACATATCTAGCCGAATCATCGAGTCTTCCGCACCGAAGAAGTAGGAAGCTAGTGCTTTCGCCAATTCTGTTTTACCAACGCCAGTCGGGCCAGAGAAGATAAAGCTCGCAATGGGACGATTGGGATTTTTCAAACCGACGCGGGCGCGACGGATACCGCGAGATACAGCCGTAACTGCTTGCTCTTGGCCGATGAGGCGCTGATGCAGAGTATCTTCTAAATGCAAGAGCAACTCTGACTCAGATTCAGTGAGTTTGTTGACTGGTACGCCAGTCCAAGAGGCAACGATTTGAGCAATGTCTTCTTCGTCAACTACAGTCGAGTTGACAGGTTGCTCGTTTGATGTAAACGTTGCTTGCAGTTGTTCTGCGAGTTTTAACTCTTGGTCGCGCAGTTGTGTAGCTTTGTCAAAATCTTGGACTCTGACTGCTGCTTCTTTTTCTTTGGTGACGCCAGTGAGTTCCCGCTTGAGTTCTTTATTGGGAGAACTTTGGGAGTTCCGCAAACGAACGCGAGAACCAGCTTCATCAATCAAGTCTATTGCCTTATCTGGCAAGAAGCGATCGCTAATATAGCGGTCTGATAATTCTGCGGCTGCGACAAGTGCTGAATCCAAAATTGTGACTTTGTGGTGCTGTTCGTAAGCACCGCGTAAGCCGTAGAGAATTTGTACGGTTTCCTCTACCGAGGGTTCTCCAACCTGAATCGGTTGGAAACGACGCTCTAGGGCGGCATCACGCTCAATGTGCTTCCGATACTCATCAAGGGTAGTTGCACCGATGCACTGGAGTTCACCCCGTGCTAAGGCAGGTTTAAGGATGTTGGCTGCATCCAAACCACCTTCTGTACCACCAGCGCCAACCAAGGTGTGAATCTCATCAATCACCAGGATGATATTGCCCACAGTGCGGACTTCTTCCACAACTTTTTTGATGCGTTCTTCAAAATCGCCACGGAAGCGAGTTCCAGCTACCAATGACCCCATATCGAGGCTGATAACTTGCTTGTCTTGTAAGCTTTCAGGAACATCCTGATTGATAATACGTTGAGCTAGACCTTCTGCGATCGCAGTTTTACCAACTCCTGGTTCCCCAATCAACACTGGGTTATTCTTGGTGCGGCGACCGAGAATTTGGATCGCCCGCTCAATTTCTTTCTGGCGACCAACTACGGGGTCAAGTCTGCCTTCTTGGGCTAATTTGGTCAAATTTCTGCCAAACTCTTCCATTGTTAGCGGTTGGGTGCGCTTCTGATTACCACTACCAGCAAAAGCTGGTGCATTTTCACCCAAACGGCGAACTATGGCAGTGCGGACACTCTTGAAGTCAACCCCTAGATTTTGTAATACTTTGGCGGCGACACCTTCACCAGCCTCGGTTAATCCTAAGAGTAAGTGTTCAGTATTGATGTAATTCTGTCCCAAACTATGAGCTTCTTTAAACGATTGCTCGAAGAGGCTTTTTACTTTAGGAGTAAAAGGAATTTCTGGTGGTACAAAGCCAGAACCCCTACCAATAATTTTTTCTACCTCGCGACGTGCATCTTTGAGGGTAACGCCTAATTCAGCTAGCACTTTAGCAGCAACCCCAGTTCCTTCTCCCATCAAACCCAGGAGAATTTGTTCTGTTCCTACAAAGTTGTGTCCCAGGCGACGGGCTTCCTCCTGAGCTAACATAATTACTCTAATGGCTTCGGAAGTGAAGTGTTCAAACATAATGGGTTCTTGCTCCCTCGCTGCTTGGACTTTGGGTGAGATAAAATTCACCCTCATCTAAAGTTTTTTGTATTTTCTTAAGAACAATGTAACTTTATTTAAAGTTAAGTGGCAGTGGTGAGAGCCGTAAGACATCAGGTGTACTTGCCGTCTAGTAGGAGTGCTGAGTGTAGTACGGGGAAAGTCAGAAGTTGCAAAGTTGACAGTTAAACTTTCGGTATTTGACAATTTTCTTTTGTCTGTTCTGTTTTCCACTGTCAGCTAAACTTAAAATTCAGGACTTAGCACTCTAAACTCAGGACTGACAATGACTGAAGCAACGGCCGGGAAAGACCAACAACATCCACTTTATAACCGCGATCGCCCCCTTATTGATATTTTACTCTCTCAAGAGGCGACAGACTATAACTTAGCAGAATTGGCTAGACTGCGAATGCGCTATCAAGGGTTTCCAGGGGCGAGAGACATCCAAAAAGACCTAGATAAAGTCTTGCAACAGTGGGGTTTGACTGAAGCCGAGCTTTTTGATAAAACTCGTCAAATTCACGATTTGGGTGGAATTTACAAAAGCCGTGGCAAGAAAGACGAACAGGATTGGAATTAGTTATTCTTTTCCATTCCTAACTCTTGACTCAGCTCTGGAATCGCGTTGGCAAAGCCCGCCGTAGGCATCGCTAATTCTGTGCCTTTGCCTAATTTAGATGTCACTGTGAATTGTACACCATGTTTTTCTTCTATAATCTACCGGGAAATGGCTAATCATAAGCCAGTATTTTTACTCACTGGTTTGGTGGTAAATGAATAATACCAATTTGAAAAAAGAATGCGACAAATAGACCATTTGTAGAGACGCGATTCATCGCGTCTTTACCCAAGGATGTATCGCTTCGTTTCCAGAACGAGATGAGTTTACACAAGTTTGCTTGGAAATAGTCTAAATCGATTGTGGCGATCGCTTCCTCAATTTCTGCTCCTGCGATCAGGAAAGGTTTGCCAATAAAGCTTGATATCTGCCAGAGAATCGTAAAACTTGAAATATGTTAGGAATTTGTCTTGGCAAAAGTATTACATTTCTGAGGATCGCCCGTTTGGATACCTTGTTTAAACCAACGAACCCTTTGGGCGGAACTACCATGTGTAAAAGATTCTGGCACAGCATAACCTTTAGCTTGTTTTTGCAAGCGGTCATCTCCAATACTGCTAGCTGCGTTCAATGCTTCTTCAATATCACCTGTTTCCAGAATTTGCCGTGAGCGTTGAGCATGATTTGCCCAAACGCCTGCAAAACAGTCTGCTTGTAATTCTAATCGCACAGAAAGCTGATTTGCTTGTGTCTGACTCGCTTGGTTCTGCAAACCTCTAACTTGCTGCGAAATCCCCAGTAAATTTTGGACATGATGCCCAATTTCATGAGCAATCACGTATGCTTGAGCAAAATCTCCAGGTGCCTGATATTGAGTCTTCAAATCGCGGTAAAAACTCAAGTCAATATACACTTTTTGATCGCGCGGACAATAAAACGGCCCAACTGCTGAACGTGCAAATCCACAAGCAGATTCTACCGCTCCTGAGTAAAGAACTAACTTTGGTTCTACATAACTTTTTCCATCTTGCCGAAACAACTCACTCCATGTATCTTCTGTATCAGCCAGTACAACAGATACAAAATCCGCCATTTGATCTTGAGTTTGAGATCCTGTTGTTTGAGGTGACTCAGCTACCGGGCTATCATTTGGTGGGGAATCTTCTTGCCAAAGGGCACTAGGATCGCCACCCAATAGTAAAACCAATAGCGATATAAGTGCTGCTCCTACGCCCCCACCGACGACAGGAGCGGAAATCTTCATCCCACGCCGATCTTCAACATTTGTACTCCGACGACCTATTTGCCAACGCATAATTACTGCTTACCAAACTCATAAAAAAATACGGCTTGAACTACGTAGGATGAAATCTACACAAGCCTTTTAGCTATACAAATAAATATTACTTTTTGTATGTATCGATCTCTTCTGTCTACGGACAAACTATAAATAAAGGACACTCAGCCTTTAGGAAGGTTTTGTTAAATAGGTTGCCCATCAAATCACACAAAATTCCTGGACTCCTTATAGAGAACACCACAGTCAGGACGAAAGCGAAAGAAATTTCAAAGACGTAATTTGCATTCCACGACCAAGCTGTGAGAATTTAAAATATCAACACAGGGGAATCTAGTTATGTCTGCGTTGGACATACATATGTAGTTGAGGCTGTCCTGTGTCACTCACTAATAATAATTCCGCATCAGTTAAGGGTCTTTCCATCTTGGTGTATTCATTTTTTTACTTGCACCGTTGAGGGTGTTATTGCCTACCTCATAAGCGAGGAATGTATTTTATTACTAAGGATAGTTTTGAGTTGAACCAACTCGTATTTAATATAACAAGTACTGAAGAATCAACTTTGTCAGCGATTAATCTTTCCCCTGCGACCAAGGAGTAATTATGGTTTTAAGTCAATATCAACGTGCTGTAGGCGTATTTACTCATCGGATAGATGCAGAACAGGCAATACATGAGTTGAGAGCTTCTGGCTTGGCAATGGAGAAAGTATCTATACTTGTACAAAATTCAGATCGCAATCATGAGATTGCCGATAATAAAGTTAAAGAGGACACTGGTGATAAAGCTGACGAAGGTGCAACAGTAGGAGGGCTTTCAGGAGGCGCTGTTGGTGGGTTAACTGGTTTATTAGTGGGTCTTGGGACTTTAGCAATCCCTGGAATTGGCCCAATAATGCTGGCTGGGGCGGCAGCAACTGCTTTGGTTACAACCCTTGTTGGCGCAAGTATTGGTGCTGCCACTGGGACTTTTGCTGGTGCATTAGTTGGTTGGGGAATGTCGTCAGAGCAAGCTAGAGCATATAACGAGCGAGTAGAGGAGGGACACTATTTAATAATCGTGGATTGTACATCTTTTGAAATTGCTAAAGTACAAGAAATACTACAGCGTTGGGGTATTGAAGAGTTTGGCATTTACGAGCATCTCAACAGTGAATATGAAACTACAAATTCTCTGACCACAACGACTTCTGCTACTGCCATTCCTAGTAAAATTGGGATGATGTCTAAGTATAGTGTTAGTTGCTTTAATAGCATAGATAATGCTGAAGCGGCAATTAAGGATATGTGTATCGCAGGTTTTTCAGTAAACCAGATTTCCTTAATTTGTAAAGACTTTTCTCAATTGGTTGTGCCAATAGGCATTAATTTAAGTGAACGCTTTGACGCTATGAGGTTAGGAATAGCAGATGAGTGGGCACGCTTTTATAATGAGCAAATAGAGCAAGGCAATTACATACTTATCGTTAGTGGCACAGAGCGCGAGCAAGATATAGCTAGGTCTATTCTGTGCAATTATGGGGTTCAAGAGTCTCAAATTTATGACCCAATGTTAATTCGCTCTTAAAAGCGGCTGCTGTCATGAAAGGGAGCAAACTTATTTAAGTTTTGGAAGATACAGCAGAATTCAGAATGGGCTAAACGCCCCGCTACTGCTAACAGAATTCAGGAGTAAAACACAATACAGTCCAGAATTCGACACCAATTACCCTTAACCCAAGCGTATTGGAGTAAAATACGCTTTATATCTGGGTAACAGACTTAGCTTGTGTAGGTCACCAACTTGAAATCTGCTGTATCAATAAGCAATGGGTTTTGCAGCCTGAAAACTCTACTGTGCAAAGAATCGACACCAGTCAACAAAATTATACGGTTTTCAAGGTTATGGCGAGTGGTGTCGATGAGCTTCAATACATTCACCTGACAGTAAAATATCTTACTTAAAATTTTCAACAGTTTGGCTTTGCTCAGGGTCAGCAGTGAGCGAAGGCGAAGGGTCAACCTGTATTGCCTCTTTCCCCGTCTCCAGTTGCTCTCGTTGCTTGCCGTACTCCCGCAGCTGCTTCAAAAGGTTTTCTTGGGATGAGTTCGGGATAGACGGACTAGGACTTGGTTGAAGGTCGGTATCGGTACTTGCAAAATTAGCCGCTGAAGGATTATTTTCGTAGACTGGTAGCGACTTGTCATTAAACATAGCCTGTTGGGTTGGTGCTGGGGTAGGAATTAGATTCTTTGGTTTGCTCACAGCAGCTTTTACCGAATCTAGAGTAGTAGCAACCTGCACTTGTTGCTGCATCTGTTGTGTAGAAGATACTAAACCACTTAAACCATTCACCAATTGCCGCAGATTTTTACGGAAATTAGGATCGCCTGTCAATTCATCTAAATCAGATGTAATTTTTTGGGTATTTTCAAAGGTTACTCGTGCTGAATCTAAAGTTTGTTGCAGCAACACCGCATTCTTGGGATCGTTTAAGCCTTTAGAAGCATCACGTAAATTAGCTGAGGCTTGGGCGGCATTTGCTGAAAGCGTTTCTAAATTGTTGAGTAATTGTCCTTGAGTCAATCGATTGACAGCTGGTGATAAGCTACTGACTGTAACACGCAATTGGTTGCTGGTTTCGGTGATATTGTTCAACGCACCAACCAGTGTTGACCGATTTGTTGTCACCAAATTATCCAGATTGTTCAGCAATCGATTTGCTTGAGTTGCAGTTGCACCGAATTTATTTACTGTTTGATTTGCGGATGCATTAAGTTGGTTTGTCGCCCGTTGCACTGAATTAGCCGTAGCAGAAAAGGTATTAAGTTGTAGTTGTAAGCTTTTGGTCAAACTTTGTAAATCCTGACTTAGCTCAGTAAAACTGGATGCTGCGCCTGTGGTAGTTTCTAGAACCCTATTGACATTTCTATAAAATTTTGGATCGTTGTATGCACCAGCTAGCTCAGTTGAACTGCGAATTAGTGCATCAACACTAATGCCAACCTGACCTTTTAACCGAGAGCCATTACAGACTATGAGACTGGTATCACAACTTTTATCTAGGGGTTTAGCAAGTACAGCCCCAGGAGGTAAGGTTGTTCTTGGTGTAATGTCAATAATACTTTCGCTAATTAATCCGCTTTGATTAGCTTCCACCACTACATTACGGGGGATAATTAAGTCAGTTTGGGCAATTTCAATCACTACATCAATAGCATTTGCCCCTGGTCGAACCTGGGAAATAGTTCCTACCTTAACGCCACGATAGCGAACTGCTGCTCCCTTTTGCATTCCGCCAGCGTTGGCAAATTCTACAATAATTTTGTATGAACGGCCAGCAGCAGTGAATCTATTTAACCACAGAAAGAGTAATCCAAATACCCCTAGTCCTAGCAGGAGTAATAACCCCACAGAACCTTCTCTAAATGTTCGCCCAGACGCGAAGCGACTTGTCATAAGACCTCGCATTTTTTTGCCTCCACCAACAACCAATAACCAATTAGGAGTTAAAAGTTAGGAGTTAGTAGTTAAATTTAACTTTTTACTCCTGGCTTTTAAGTTTCTAGCCGGCGACTTTAATCGGGCCTTGAACACTTCCACTGATAAATTGTCTGATCAAGGGATCTTCTGTGTTGTATATTTCACTAACTGTACCTTGCCACTGCACTTTACCTTCATAGAGAAATATAAGTCTATCAGATGTACGGCGGATAGTGCTGTCTTGGTGGGTAACAACAGCATAAGTACTACAAACTCCATGTAAACATTGCAAGTAACGGATTAAATCTTCGATGACTGTCGAGGCAATGGGATCGAGTCCAGCTGTTGGTTCGTCGTATAGTAGAACTTCTGGCCCTTCATTGGGATTATCAGGGTTAGACATAATCGCACGGGCAAAACTTACCCGTTTGCGCATTCCCCCGGAAAGTTCGGCTGGGTAGAGGTCGCCTATTTCTGGCAAACCTACCATCTCCAATTTTTCGTTTACCAAATCTCGGATGCGCGATCGCCGCAGCTTTGAATTTTGATAAAGTAAAAATCCCACATTCTCTTCCACTGTCAGCGAATCGAATAGGGCCGCCTGCTGAAACACCATACCAATGCCAACCTGCTGGCCGCCATCCTCAATCAAACCCTCTCGCCGCACTCCTTGCACATAAATTTCTCCTTCATCAGGACTAAGTAACCCCGCTATTACTCGTAAGATAGTTGATTTCCCAGTCCCTGATGGCCCAATAATACCCAGTGCTTCTCCCCGGTAAATGGTCAAGTCTACATTATCTAGAACTTTATGGCTACCAAAGGACTTAGAAACACCTTTCAGTTCAATCAATGGTTCAGTCATTAGTTATTTAGTCACTTGTACTGAGCGACTCGTGCCGAGCGGAGCCGAGGTAAGCCGAAGTATTGGTCATCGATCGTTGGTCATTAGTCAGTAGAAAATAAACAAATGACTACTGAGAACTTACAAAGGACAAATATGCCCAATAGTGATTTGATGGTGATTGGTAGGACATTGTATAGTGTATTATAAGTACATAATTAGCATTCTGATTAGAGTCAACTTTATTTTTTTAGCATAATATTTAGTTACTGACGATGTTTATCGTCTCAAAATACCCTCAATGCAAGGCTGAGAAAGACACCGTAGTAATCAAATATCTCAGTGATGTGAAAAGAAGATTTCAGTTTTCTGTAGACATCAGCAAAGTCATTTATATATTATTAATATTTTACTTAACTTTATAACGATTCAGGTTGATACAAAATATAAAAATCAAATTTAAGTTGTGAGAATCAAAAGGTTCAGACTTGCTATTTTTTATATAAGTCACAAACCTTGTTTTTCATTAATTATGAACTATGGTTATCAAAAAATGAGCTTCCTGCTATCCAAAGTTATTGTACTTAGCAGAATTCTTAAATAAATGGAGAGATTAATAGCATTACTTGCCAAGGGATTTGGCAAATTAAAAAATTATTTACTAAAATTGTAATAATTAGTTAAAAATCAAAATAAAAATTATGAGTAGCCAATTAGAACAGTTTGCAAGTGATAATTCTTCTGGTATTTGTCCTGAAGCATTGGAATATATGATTAGGGCAAATCAAGGTAGTGTTCCAGCTTATGGAAATGATGAATGGACTCAAAAAGCAACAGATTATTTTCGGGATCTCTTTGAAATTGATTGTGAAGTATTTTTTACCTTTAACGGTACAGCCGCAAATTCTTTATCTTTAGCTGCTCTTTGCCAGTCATATCATAGCGTCATTTGCCATGAGACATCTCACATAGAAACAGATGAATGTGGCGCACCGGAATTTGCATCTAATGGCTCTAAATTGTTACTTGCTCACGGTAAGAATGGCAAATTAACATCAGAGTCTATAGAGTCAATTGTCACCAAACGTACTGACATTCATTATCCCAAACCTAAAGTTATTAGCATTACGCAATCAACTGAATTAGGGACTTTATATTCTATTGAAGAACTTTTAAGTATTAAAGAAGTTGCAAATAAATATAACTTAAAACTTCACATGGATGGCGCTCGTTTTGCAAATGCAGTTGCCGCTATGAACAAAAGTCCTGCTGAAATTACTTGGAAAACTGGAGTGGATGTATTGTGTTTTTGTGGTACCAAGAATGGAATGGCATTAGGTGAAGCCATTCTCTTCTTCAATAAAGCGCTAGCAGAAGATTTTGATTATCGATGCAAGCAAGCAGGCCAGCTAGCTTCAAAAATGCGATTTATTTCGGCTCCTTGGTTGGGTTTATTAGAAACTGGTGCTTGGCTAAAAAATGCTAGACATGCCAATCAATGTGCTGAATACTTAGAAAATCAATTATTAAACATAGAAGGTGTTGATTTGATGTTTCCTAGAGAAGCCAACGCCGTATTTGTAAAATTACCTGAAGAAGTCATTCACAGCTTAAAAGCCAAAAACTGGCAGTTTTATACATTTATTGGTGTGGGAGGAGTACGTTTTATGTGTTCTTGGAACACTACTCAATCAAGAATTGATGAGTTGATTGGTGATATTAAAAATGCAACAAGAAATGGGTAAAAGGGGAAGGTGGGGCCCCCTCTGGGGATAAGGGGCGGGGGTAAAGGGGAAAGGGATAGAATTAATTTTCCCCTTACCCTTTAACGTTTCCCCAAGATGTTGCAAAATTTACTTTTGTAATATGTCTTATAAGCAATCAAGCGGACATAATATTACTTATTGACAAAAATTAAATATGGAAAATCTCAAACAATGAAATAAGTACAGTAATCCTAAAATTTAATCCGATTCAGTTAAGGGTCATTGGTGTAAATAATTGGTCTTTCAAGACGCGATAAATCGCGTTTTTACATGAGGGTTTTATTGCTCATTTTCAACTGTATTATCCTAAAATTGCAAATTGTTTCAGTTGATTATAACTGATAGTGTTAGCGCTTACTTGGTATATAACTTCAACTGCAATTTTGATTGTTGCCACAAGCCTAAATGCTTATTCTTAGCATTAGCTTCTGCAATTAAAAATTGGGTTTTGCTCTCATAGCAATTTTGTAAAGATTCTTGATCAACGACGGCATTACCTGACTCTACGAGAAGAAGATTTACTGACCGATTATCTACAAAAACTTCACCTGCTGGACGACCACTTTTAAGTTGTTCTGTGCTTCTAATCACAACAGGAGTTTGAAGTGGTAATAACTGTTTTAGCCTTTGTGTTGCTGCTAAACCATAGCGCTTGTCAGTTGCCTCTGGTGCATTAATACACGCTAACTTGACTATAGTTGTTTGTCCTGCATTATCTTTAACCAAAATAGTGTTTCCGTCTGTAACACCAACTACTGTACCTAGCACCAACATTAGTTGCAGTAATTCCATCATTTTATATATAATATTTTATGCACAAATAGAATTTTATTTCGGTGCTTAGGTTACTAGTGTGATTTAGCTCACAAGTTGCAAATAAAAATAAAATTAAAAGCAAAGTTAATAAATATTATGATTGCTAAAACCTGACGTTTATATCAATCAAAACTTCATTTAATGATCACAGTTAATTGAACACTCACAGTAGTTTCGGTCAAGAGGTTAGAAGAGATTAACAGTTCCCCATCATGAGCATTGACTCTTTTAAAAGTCAACTCCACAGATTTACAAATTATCATTGTATTTGAAGAGTTTTAACTTCTAAATCCTAATTTTGTTTGTATGCCAGAACAACAGCAGTGGACTATAACAGCAACTGAACAACCACCAGAGTGGTTTATCCAAGCAGTGAAACAGTATACACCTGCCTCAAGTGGACTGTATGCAGCGCAGTTGTTGTGGCAACGGGGTATTAAAGATCGTCAACAATTAACAGCTTTTATCAACCATAAAGCTTATCAACCAGCAAGTCCCTTTGAATTTGGGCAAGAAATGCATCTGGCGATCGCACGGTTGCGACAAGCATATAATACTAAAGAAAAAATTGCCATTTGGGGAGATTTCGATGCTGATGGCATTACCTCTACATCGGTACTTTGGGATGGATTGGGGCAGTTTTTTGCTCAAAATACTCAGTTAGTTTACTACATTCCCAATCGTCTGAAAGAATCCCACGGACTTAATAATCAAGGGATTGATAACTTAGCAAAAGAAGGTTGCAAATTAATAGTTACTTGCGATACAGGTAGCACAAACATTGAAGAAATTATCTATGCCAAACAGCTAGGTATAGATGTAATAGTTACAGACCATCACACTTTACCAGCCGAACGCCCACCTGTTGCAGCAATTATCAATCCCCGCTATTTTCCAAAGGAACATCAGTTATTTAATCTTTCTGGGGTGGCGGTAGGTTATAAGTTGGTAGAAGCACTATATCAAAGTCTGCCCAATGTTGCTAAATATCCCTTAGAGGATTTATTAGATTTAGTTGCAGTTGGATTAATTGCTGACTTAGTGCAATTAAGTGGAGATTGCCGTTACTTGGCACAGATGGGAATTCAACGGCTGCAAGAAGATTTTAAACAGCCAGCAGCAGCACGACGGCGTCCAGGGGTAGGGCGATTATTAGAATTGTGCCAGAAAAGTGGCGATCGCCCCACAGATATTTCTTTTGGTTTAGGGCCGAGAATTAACGCCGTTAGTCGCATCCAAGGTGATGCCAGTTTTTGCGTGGAATTATTAACTAGTCGGGATGTCAAACGTTGTAACGAACTCGCCGAAGTTACAGAACTCGCCAACGCCCGCCGCAAATCTTTACAAAAAGATGTGCAGGCACAAGTAGCGCAAAAACTTACTCAACTAGATTTATCAACCACCAGCGTCATTGTCTTAGAAGATGCCCAATGGCCTGCGGGTGTATTGGGCTTAGTTGCTGGACAGGTAGCACAAGAAACTGGACGCCCGACGATTTTGTTGAGTACGGAAGGGGCAGGGGAAGCAGGGGAGCAGGGGAGCAGGGGAGCAGGGGGAGCAGGGGGAGCAGGGGGAGAAATTACTTCTTTATCTTCTAACTCAGAACTCAGAACTCAGAACTCAGAACTCATCTTAGCTCGTGGTTCTGCTCGTTCGGTGAATTCCGTCGATTTATACCAGCTGGTGAAAGAGCAAGCACATTTGTTACATCGCTTTGGGGGACATCCCTTTGCAGCAGGTTTGAGTTTGTTGGTGGAGAATATTCCTTTATTTACAGCAGCGATTAATCAGCAGTTGCGGCAATCTTTGGGTAGTACAACTCTAACGCCAACTGTACAAGCAGACTTGACGGTAACGGTAGCCGACTTGGGGAAAGAGTTATTTTTGGAACTGAAACTGTTAGAACCTTGTGGAATGGGTAATCCTGTTCCGAAATTGCTAATTCAAAACTGCTGGTTTGAAAATTCTTGGCATCGCAATCAGCAGGATTGGCAGGGGAAAAAGGTACAGTACATTAAAGCTGAGTTTGATATTCGGGATGACTCTACCAGAAATGCTTTTCCTGGTTTATGGTGGGGACACTACAAAGATGAATTGCCTATAGGAAGATGTGATTGCATAGCAGAACTAGACTACAACACCTTCAAAAAACGTTATGAAATCAGATTGATTGCCGTGCGTTCTTCTGCTAACTCAGCACTCAACACTCAGCTATCGCTAACACCCTTCATCCTAGACTTACGGAATCAGGAACACTCAGCAACTCAACATTCAGGACTAATTATTGAAGATTGTCCCACGAATTGGGATGATTTACGTATGTGGTTGCGGCGATGTTTGGCGAGCAGCCGCTCTACGTCTGGGCTTGAGAATCAGCAACAATTAGCGATCGCTTGGTCTAAACCTAACCATCAACCACCCAATCAAATTTGGCTGACTCTTGTCGGAATTGCCAAATATCTCAGTCGCACAAATCAACTAGTTACCCGCGGACAACTTTTAGAGAAAATCGGCATTAGTGACCAAACCTTACTTGTCGGAATCAAAGCTTTAAAATACTTAGGGTTCACAGTTCAACGACAAGACCGTTCTTTACAATTTACCTGGAATCCAAACGATAGTGTAGAAAACCTGGCTGACGAAGCAGTTGCACGATTTTTAGCTGCTGTTCGAGAAGAACAATTTCAGCAACAGTATTTTGCGGAAGTTCCTTTATCTACGATTGTGGCGATCGCCAGCTATGACAGTAAATAATTTAAAGGGTTCACAGCGTTTGCTACACAGCCTCTTTCCCCTTGCTCCCCTGCCCCAACTCATTACTCATTACTCATTACTCATTACTCATCTGCTCCCCTGCTTCCTGTCTATGTCTTTAGCAGGACACGATATGAGTACTATCAGGTGTCATCCCTGAAGTTACAGAGGTGTACCAGAAGGCTGTTGCAACCTATTGTTACTGTTAACAGTTTTTCCTTCTACAAAACCATCTCGACCTGTAATCAATCTAGAACGACGATTACGAGTAATATAATTCCATCCCCACTGAATTGCTACTACTACTTTAGTGTCAAACTCAATTAAGAAATAGATGTGAACTACTAGCCAAAAGAGCCAAGCAATGAAACCTTTGAGTTTGACTAAGCCTAAATCTACAACAGCTAAATTTTGCCCAATCATCGCCAAAGTACCCACGTCATTGTAACGAAATTGTGGCAAAGTCTCACCTTGAAGCCTGCGTTTAATCAGTTTAGCCACATACTCTCCTTGTTGTTTGGCTACAGGTGCAACACCAGGTAAGGGTTTACCATTTTGATGGGAATAGTTACCTAAATCTCCCACTACAAAAATGTTGTTATAACCCTTAATAGACAAGTCTGGTTCTACAATCACACGTCCGTCGCGATCGCACTCTACACCTGTACTTTTTGCTAAGGCTTTCCCCATAGGCGAACCTTGAACACCTGCTGCCCACAAGATAGTTTTTGAGGTAATTTCTGTCAATTCATCGCCTTGTCTGAAAGTAACGATGTTACCTTCAATATTTGTCACTCTGGTGTTGGTATAGACAGCCACACCCAACTTTTGCAAAGATTCTGCTGCTACTTTCGATAACTCTGGTGCAATGTGTGGGAGGATGCGATCGCCACCTTGCAATAGTAAAATTCTCGCTTCTGAAGTGTTGATGCTACGGAAATCTTCTGTGAGAGTTTGGTATGCTAATTCTGCGATCGCGCCGGATAATTCTACACCAGTGGGCCCGCCCCCCACAATCACAAAAGTCAACAAAGCACGGCGTTTTTCTGGATCGGTTTCTTTTTCTGCCGCTTCAAATGCCGAAAATATCTGGCGACGCATTTCTATAGCATCTTCAACAGTTTTCAAGCCAGGAGCAAATTCTTTCCAGTTATCTTTACCAAAATAGGAATGGTTAACACCTGTGGCGACAATCAATGTGTCATAAGGTACTACTTCATCACCCAAAATAACTTGTTGTGCTTTTGGATCTATATCATTTACCTTTCCCAACAACACTTTTGTATTCTTGCTTTTGCTGAATACAGATCGCAATGGTGCAGAAATATCAGCAGGTGATAGCGTACCTGTGGCAACTTGATATAAAAGCGGCTGAAATAAGTGAAAGTTACGTTTATCAATGAGAGTAACATTTACATTTGCTTTCTTCAACGCTTTTGCTGTATACAGTCCACCAAAGCCGCCACCAACGATAACAACCCGATGTGGTGCATTCTTTTCAAGTGAGACTTCCATAAAAAATATTTCCTTGTGTTAAGAAGTTGTAACTATTCTTAACAAAGATGTAACAGCATTATGAAAGTGGTTGCTGTCTATTTAGAACAATTGAAAAAATGATGAAAGTAGTCAAAGTTAGTTTTTATATCAAGTCCGGCTAATTTAGTTATGATTCCCACAGTCATCGCACCCCACCCCCAACCCCTCCCCGCAAGCGGGGAGGGGAGACAAAGCATAGCTTTGGCGGGGGTGGGGTTGATCGAGCCGCTCAAAATGTGCTTTGAATAATTCCGCCATCTACTTGTAGCATGACTCCGTTCACAAATGAGGCTGCTGGTGAACTCAGAAATACCGCAACATTGGCAAACTCTTCCGGTGTCCCGATACGACCCAAAGGGACTATCCCATTGATTCTAGCAATTTCTGCTTCTTTCGTTTCACCATTTTTAGCAATGCGGGCATTGAGCAATTCTTCTACCCGTTCTGTATATGTCCAGCCTGGTAGAATACTGTTGACGCGAATTTTATCGCTACCCAGTTCTTGGCTGAGAGTTTTCGTTAAACCAATCACTGCTAATCGAATGGAATTAGATAAAACCAGATTTTGGACTGGTTGTTTAGTTGAGGTTGAGGTGATGGTCAGAATTGCTAGTGCGGTAGATTGGCGTAAGTGAGGTAAAGCGTATTTTACCAGACGTACCGCACTCAACAAAGTCAAGTCGATCGAAGTTTCCCAAGTTGCCAAATCAATATCATCAAAACTAAAGTTTTTATTTCCGAAAATCGCCAGCTTTCTGATTTCCAAAAATCCACTAAAATGTCAACGATAAAATCGCTAGTTACTTTGGATTCTGTGAAATACAAAAATAGCTCGTCAAGCTCTGGAAGAAAGATACCATAAGGCGCGTTTCCTTCAATAACTTTTTCAATGAATCTGTTTATTGTATTGACACCTCAAACATCCCAAAATCGAATCATCATTTAATTTACTACAACTTGGGGTGGGAGAGGCTACCAACGGCAGCCTCTCCCACCCCCCTAACAATGATTATCATTTTTATTATCTATATATTTTATTTTCTGGAAGTCCCTAACACCATTTCTGCTTCTGAAAACGCAACTGTTTTGTAAATTAACTAAGTGTTTTTGTATACAAATATTGTAAATGCCAATTACTACTTTTGAAGTATTAATTTATTGAAAAACTAAGACTATTGGAAGAGTAAAAGTAATTTTTTTTTAACTAGAACTCTAAGCAATAGAAGAGTTAAGACAAATCAATTTGTCCCAAGTTTGATAATTAAAACACATATACCAACCACAAGAGGTAATGGTCATGAGTACAGTCATGAACCAACGGATCAACGTTGAAAAGACTTTAATCATTAACAAACCAGTAGAGGAACTTTATCGCTTTTGGCGTAACTTTGATAACTTGCCACGCTTTATCAAGCATCTCAAAGAGGTGAGGCTATACGACGAGAAGCGATCGCACTGGATTAGCAAAGGATTCTTAAATGAAAGCGTTGAGTGGGATGTAGTCATTACCGAAGACCGAGAAAACGAATTGATTGCCTGGACTTCGGTTGAAGGCGCAGCAATTGAAACCTCTGGTCGCGTCCACTTCAAGCCAGCACCTGGGAATCGTGGCACTGAGGTAAAAACAGTCCGAGAATTTACCCCGCCTGGGGGTGCGATTGGGGCTGCGTTGGCGAAGCCCGTCGCAGACATCGCTAAATTATTTGGCGAAGACCCAGAACAGCAAATCGGAGATGATTTACGTCGCTTCAAAATGATGATGGAAGCAGGCGAGATTGCCACCACAGAGGAACAACCAAGAGGGAAATAGTCACTTGTCCTTTGTTTATTAGCTAAGGACAAATGACTAAGGACTAATGAGAAGACTAACGACTAATAACCAATGACATAAGGACTAATGACTATGAAAGCAGCTTGCTGGCATGGTGCTAATGATGTGCGGGTCGAAACAGTTCCCGATCCAAAAATTCTCAACCCGCGCGATGCCATCCTTAAAGTGACATCAACAACCATTTGTGGTTCTGACTTGCACCTCTACGATGGCTACATTCCGACGATGCAACCGGGTGACATTCTTGGTCACGAGTTTATGGGGGAAGTTGTTGAAATTGGTAGCGAAGTCAAGAAATTGCAAAAGGGCGATCGCGTGGCTGTCTCTTCTATGGTCGGCTGCGGCTCGTGTTTCTTCTGCCAACGAGATTTATGGTCACTATGCGATAACTCCAACCCCAACGCTTGGATGCAGGAGAAGGTGTTTGGCTTTGGTACGTCGGGAATTTATGGCTATTCCCATTTATTCGGTGGCTATGCCGGTGGCGATGCAGAATATGTTCGCGTGCCGTTCGCTGATTTCGGCGCGCTCAAACTTCCCCAAGACATTCCCGATGAAAAACTGCTGCCGATCACCGATGCCTTTCCCACCGGCTACATGGGAGCAGATTTATGTAATATTCAGCCTGGAGACACCGTAGCAGTCTGGGGTTGTGGCCCAGTTGGACAGTTCGCTATGGTCAGTGCCTATCTACTCGGTGCCGAGCGCGTGATTGGCATCGATCGCTTTCCCTACCGCTTGCAACTGGCTAAGGACTTCGCGAAAGCGGAAACGATCAATTATGAGGAAGTCGATGCGGGCGAAGCCCTGAAAGAAATGACAGGCGGGCGCGGTCCCGATGCTTGCATTGATGCCTGTGGCATGGAAGCTCATGGGATCGGGCTGGAAGGATTCTACGATGAAGCGAAGCAGGCAGTACGGCTGGAAACTGATCGCCCTCATGTGTTACGGCAAATGATTCTGGCTTGTCGCAAGGGTGGCACTCTGTCGGTCATGGGCGTTTATGCTGGCTTCGTGGACAAGATGCCGATGGGCGCTTTCATGAACAAAGGTTTGACGCTCAGAACGGGACAAATGCACGGTCAAAAGTATATGCCTCGGTTGCTGGGTCACGTCATCGAAGGCGAAGTCGATCCATCTGCTGTATTCTCACATCGCCTCAGTCTAGAAGACGCACCACGCGGCTTTGAGCTTTTCAAACACAAACAAGACAACTGTGTCAAAGTCTTACTCAAACCCTGATTTCAAGCAAATTTTGGGGTGCGGCAAGGTGCAAAGACACTAAGGAAGCTTGTCATCTCTTACCCTTTGCGTCTAACGCTTCACCTCTGGCTAATGCGCGAAATAAAAAAGGAGAACAATTCAATGAAAGCAGTTTGCTGGCACGGCGCTAACGATGTACGAGTTGATACAGTACCCGATCCAAAAATCATCAATCCGCGTGATGCGATCGTTAAAATCACGTCAACGGCGATTTGCGGTTCTGATTTACATCTTTATGACGGTTACATCCCCACGATGGAAAAGGGCGACATCCTTGGTCATGAATTTATGGGGGAGGTCGTAGAGCTAGGCAGTGCCGTCAAGAATGTGAAGATAGGCGATCGCGTTGTCGTCCCCTTTACCATTTCCTGCGGCTCCTGTTTCTTTTGCCAAAAAGATTTATGGTCGTTGTGCGATAACTCCAACCCTAACGCTTGGATGGCAGAAAAACTGATGGGTCATTCCCCATCTGGTCTTTTCGGCTACTCCCATATGATGGGTGGCTATGCTGGAGGTCAAGCTGAATATGCCCGCGTTCCCTTTGCTGATGTCGGTTTATTCAAGATTCCTGATGGACTAACAGACGAACAAGTCCTGTTTCTGACGGATATCTTCCCCACTGGTTATATGGCAGCGGAAAACTGCGATATCCAGCCAGGAGATACTGTAGCGATCTGGGGCTGCGGTCCAGTCGGACAGTTTGCCATTAGAAGTGCATATATGCTAGGTGCCGAGCGCGTCATTGCGATCGATCGAGTTCCCGAACGCCTACAGATGGCTTCATACGGCAAGGCAGAAGTCCTTACAGCAATTTTCAGGTAAATAGACCACAGTGGTTAAACCAACCGAGAGCATC
>NZ_JAVRCA010000034.1:0-85755 GCF_034530995.1 Nostoc sp. DedQUE04
TCTGGTGGCAGTTTCTGGGCTAAGGCACTCAAGGCATTGGCACGAGAATGCTCATCCTGAATCGCCCTGGCAGCAGCAAGGGCTTCTGGCAACAACTCTGGTGGCAGTTTCTGGGCTAAGGCACTCAAGGCATTGGCACGAGAATGCTCATCCTGAATCGCCCTGGCAGCAGCAAGGGCTTTTTGCAGTGCTAATTCTTGAAGATTTGGTGTTAAATAATTAACTAGTTCTACCAATGAATTGACTTTCTCTTGTGATTCTGGTTTTTGCAGAGCATAAGCTAGTCCTTGTTCGGAAGTCCACATCTTGTTTTTGACCAACGCTACCAGCAGATTTGCTGATAGATTAGCTGCCAAACTATTCATCGATGCAGTAATCAAAGCATAACGACACTGCAAGCTTAGTGTTAATTCAGTCCGATTCACTTCTGCTAGTTCCCAGGCACAAGAAATATCTGTAATGTAACCGCCAGTTTGTGCCAATTTGTCCCGCGCTTCATACCAGCCATTGCTTCCAGTTGCAGACTCTTCCCGCAATAACTGGTGAATCTCTTCTAACTGTCCAGCCTTTTCCAAATGCCAAACTAAACGCTGATGAATGTAACCATCATTGGGTAAAGTATGCCATAAACCATTCTGGGTTTTCTGCCGATACTTCTTTAAAAAAGCAGCGTGAACATCAGCAAGGTTTAAACCCAACCCAGCCAAATCTCCTGGGTGCTTTGGCTCAGAGGGAGCAGTTAACAAATTACAAGCTAAATCGTGGAATAAGTCATGTAAGCGATAGGTAGGCATACCATCAGCAAGCGGTACTCCTGTTAATAGCAATGCTTTATTCCGTAAATATTGCAACATCTTGGCAGCATCACGCTTATCCATCTGCCACAGCGTTGCCGCCATCATCTTATTAATGTTGACATCCTCCGGTAATACCCCTAACCAAGAGAAATGCTGCTGCTTTTCTGGTGGCATTCTCTTGACACTCAAATTTAATGATGCGGTTAAACTCAGGCGTTTTAAACTAGCCTCATCAGTAATTTCTTCAGCTTCCGGTCGGTCAAAACTTGTTAATCTGGCTACTTCTTGCTGAATATCCGCCAATAGTTCATTCCAAGTCGTACCACAGGCAACTTCGGCGGCTGCAAGTTCCAATGCTAGGGGAAGATAACCAACACCTTTGGCTAAATTTTCGGCTGAGTGACGTTCTGTGCCAGTAATCTCGCGTCTTAATTTCTTCGTCAGCAATTCCATTGCCTGTTCTGGTTTCATTATATCCAGACTGTAGATGCTGGCTGCTAAGGCATCGGCAATATGACCTTCACGAGTAGTTACTAAAACTTGACAACGCGCCCCACCAAAATTAAATGCTCGTGCATCTTCGGTATTCCAAGCATCATCAACCACCAGCAACACAGCTTTGTCATAAAGCAGAGTCTGTAAATGCATAGAAGTTGCTTCTTGACTTGTAGGTTTAAAGCTATAGTCTCCTAATGCTTGCACCCAGCCACTAAGTAAAGCAAGCACATTGGGTTGTTGACCTAATGTTGCCCAAAGAATGCCATCACAAAAACGAGATTGTATTTCTGCATTATGGGTTAAAGCCGCAGCTAAAGTAGATTTGCCCACCGAACCCAAACCGTGAATCGCAGTAATTACTAAAGTGCGACTATCAGACGATGAACCATTTAAAAGACGAGTTTTTAAATCATCGCTATACTCTGGGCGTTCTACGAAGTATGTGGGTAAAGGTGGCGCTTGAAATATACTTGTGTGGCTTGCTAGCTAGTAATTTCAAGACTCTATTTCAGCTAATTCTAACCAGCGTTCAGTTGCTACATCGATCGCGTGCTTAAGATTTTCCACCTGATTATAGAGTTTTTGCACTTCGCTATAATTCCCCGGTGAGACATTCGCCAGTGTTTTCTCGGTTTCCGCTTTCTGGGCCTCTAACTCGGCAATTTTACCTTCCAACTGGTCAAATTCTTTCTTTTCCCAATTCGATAACCTCCGCCGCTTGGTATTCTCTACCTGTTTGGGTGAAGCCGCACCATTTTGGACTTCGGCATTTTTGGGTTTCTCTTTAGCGTTCGCAGCTTGTTGCTGTGCTTCTTCAGCCTTTTTATAGTCCAGATAAATCGAGTAATTACCTGGATATTGCCTCAGATTACCGCCTTCTTCAAAGGAAAATACTGTGTCGATGGTGCGATCGAGAAAGTAGCGATCGTGAGAAACTACAATTACACACCCGACAAAATCTTCTAAATAATCCTCTAATACTGCCAATGTCTGAACATCTAAATCATTTGTCGGTTCATCTAAAATTAAGACATTGGGCGCACTCATCAAAACCCGCAACAGAAATAAACGGCGTTTTTCCCCACCCGAAAGTTTACTAATTGGAGCATACTGTTGATTACCAGGAAACAAAAACCGCTCCAACATTTGCGAAGCAGTAATTTGAGTTCCATCGGTAATTTTGACAAATTCTCCTTCTTCTTTGATATAGTCAATCACGCGCTGATTTTCGTTTAAGGCTGTGAGCAATTCTTCCGAATGCTGGTTAAAATAACCGATGTGAACTGTAGTACCAATTTCTGCAATACCTGAATCTGGCTTAATCCGTCCAGTAATGATATCCATTAAAGTGGATTTACCAGCACCGTTAGCGCCAATAATGCCGATGCGGTCTTCTGGACTAAATTCGTAGGTGAAATTATTAATCAGGGTGCGTCCATTGTATGCCTTAGAAATGTTATCTAACTCAATAACCTTTTTCCCAATCCGACGACCGACTGTCGAAATATCAACTTTACCCTGAACTTGTTTAAATTCAGTATCCCGCAGAGCGTGAGCGCGGTCAATTCTCGCTTTTTGCTTGGTACTTCTAGCTTTTGGCCCTTTTTTGAGCCATTCCAACTCGCGGCGCAACAAGCCTTGGTGTTTGCGTTGACTGCTGACGGCAGATTCTTCAGCTAAAGCTTTCTTTTCGAGGTAATATGAGTAGTTACCTGTATAGGTGTAAATGTCGCCTCGGTCGATTTCAATAATCCGGTTGGTAACGCGATCTAGAAAATAGCGATCGTGGGTAATCAGAAACAATGCGCCTCGATAGCGATTTAAATAACTTTGTAACCATTCCACAGAAAGAGCATCAAGATGGTTTGTCGGTTCATCCATGAGCAAAGCATCTGGTTCTGATAGCAAAGCTGATGCTAAAGCAATGCGCTTGCGATAGCCTCCAGATAAAGTACTTATCTTGGCATCAAAGTCAGAAATTCCTAATTTTGTCAGAATGATTTTGGCATTAGTTTCTAATTCCCAAGCACCAGTCGTATCCATGTGTTGCATCACCACAGAAAGGCGAGACATCAGTTGACTATCATCTGGATAGTGAACCAATTTATCAGAAAGTTCTTCATACTCGCGTACTAAAGCCATGTGTTCGCCACTGTCAGCGAAAACTTGCTCTAAAACTGTATG
This sequence comes from Nostoc sp. DedQUE04, assembly GCF_034530995.1. Lineage (NCBI taxonomy): Bacteria > Bacillati > Cyanobacteriota > Cyanophyceae > Nostocales > Nostocaceae > Nostoc > Nostoc sp. DedQUE04. The sequence goes on from NZ_JAVRCA010000034.1 coordinate 3,480, forward strand.
ATTTTCATCTAAATCTGGCTGCTGCGGTAAGTAGATAATTTTAGAACCGGAATTAATTAAAATTTGACCGCTATCAATGGATTCTAACCCAGCGATCATTTTTAATAGAGTTGATTTACCTGAACCGTTAGTACCAATTAATCCCACTTTATCGGTAGCATCAAGGCTAAAGCTAGCATCTTTTAAAATTTCCTTGATACCAAAGTCTTTTTTTACTGATTGTAGTGTAATAATACTCATAAGATTGAAGTCATTAATTATTTTTCATTAGTGAGTAGGTAAGGTATTTGCCTTACCTACATTCGCAAAACTCTATACAAATAAGTCCAAGGGAAGGTGTCCATACATTTCGTTGATTCCATCTTCGTCATAAGACTGGCAAGATACTAATACACCACGATGATGTCCATCATAGGAATCAAGATAACACAAGCCGTTTTTGCCATTTAATTTGATATAAACTGGCCCTTCGGGTGTAAGTAAATTGTTTGGCGGTTCATAACCCAAAGCCAGAGAATAGGTTTTCATTGCCAATATTCCTTCTTCTGCCGTATCAGCACAAATTCCTAAAATTTGGTAATCAGTAAGCTTGGTGAGCAAAATTAAGGCATTACGAATTACTACTTTTTCTGATGAGTTGAGGATAGGGGCAATGTCTAGACAGTTGAATTTGTTCAGTAATTTTTTCGCTTCTTCGGCAGTGAGATTTTGAGGATTGGAGGTTGACATAAACTTCGACTATTATCTGGTTAGCTTTTCTGTGGTGTTTGAGTTGGGACTAGTACCGCAAGGCAAAAGTCAAAAGTCACTCATGCTTGAATTTTGGGCTTTCTGGCTGTAATGAAATAGAACGTTTCCACTGACCTGTACTAACCCAACTTATACCATTTTGGATTTTAGGTTTTTAATTGGAAATAGTCCAATGTATTGGAGAATTTGTCTGAGGTCAGAGCAAATTCCATAATTTTAGACCTGGCGGTCTCATGCCCACTTCCCTTTTACGGTTGATTTTGGACATTCCCAAGGTTGAATATAAAGGGTACGCCATTTTTTGAGTCATTACCCATAACCAAGACTTTCGGCATCTGAGCGCCGCCAGTCTTCCAAGCTTCAATGGCTTCTTTTTGCAGAACTAACTGCCCTCCTTGGGCTTTGAGTGTCTCTGCTAAAAGTCTTTGAGCTTCTGCCCTACCTTTGGCGCGATTCACGTCTGCTTGCGCTTCTTGTTCGGCTTCCCGTGCTACATAAACGGCTCTTTGCGCCCGTTGTTCAGCAATTTGTTTTTCTTCAACTGCTCTGGCAAATTCTGGTGAGAATGCTAAATCAACTACGCTAGTATCTAACACAATTATCCCATATTTGTCTAAGCGATCGCCTAACGCATTATCGAAGTCTTCTTTTAACTCACTTCGTTTGGTAATCGCTTCTTCTACTGTTCTTCTAGCTGCGGCAATTTTAAATGCTTCTTGTGTCTGAGGGGCAATGATTTTTGAGACAATATTCTCTAATGTTCCTTGTTTTCTTCTAACTTCAACTACCTTTATCGGATCGAGGCGAAAGTTAATTGCAAATCTTGCAGATAAATTTTGCAAATCTTTAGTGGAACTCTCTGCTGGTACTTCAAATTTTTGCACCGTTAAATCATATACATCTATCACGGTGATAAAAGGCGGTTTTAAATGAATACCTTCCAATAAAGCGCCATCTCTGGCTTTACCCAAGATGCTGATTACTCCTGCTTGTCCTGGGTTAATAATGATAAAGGAATTTAGCCCAATAATCACCAGTATTGCTAACACAATTCCCAAAACTGTGGTTTGCCAATTACCCAATTGCTGATTTTTCAAATTCCCCTCTCCAATATTTAGTTAGTCATACCAATTCTATATGAGGCTGCATAGAAATATAGAATAAAAAACATGGAAGATTAAAGAGCAAAAGCAAACGATGGCACGTCCTTTCAACGTATAAATATCGGAGAGTGCTGAGTATTTGTCCAAAAGTCTCAAGAAGGCTCGCACAGCTTTTGAAAAAGAACGTTTACAAATGATGTGGTGGATAAAAACAGAACAAGTTAGACAGCATAAGGAATTAAGCCAACGACTGGGTAGAGATGGCTCAACCGTAACAAGGTGGTTACAAAAGTATCGACAAGGATTTTATGCATCTTCATAGAGAATTGGTATGAGTAGCAATTCTCTATGAAGATGCATAGAAAAGAGCTTCTAGGATAAAATTATAAGAAGAGGCAGAAATCACCTGCTCAAAAGTAAGTTGGTCGAATAATTCTTAGATGCGATCGCGTAATACCAATGCTGTATGAAGATGCACATAAAAAGACCCCACTGTAGTCCCCTCGATGCCTTGGGGGGACGGCGTAGCCGGGGGGTAAATATATGTAGCTTCAATTCAAATAAAATGCGATCGCATACAAAAAAAATGGTAACGATCGATTTCACCAAATGCTACGTTAACCTTTATGATGACGATAGCAACAAGCAAAAATCGTACCTATTAAGTCAATGAAATGGATCTTAACAACTGCTTTGATTTTGAGCAGCACTACTCAATATTCTGCACAAGTAATAGATCGAGCTAAACAACCAACTACTAATAAACAGCCTGCACAACCAGTTAAAACACCTGCTTCACCTCAACAACCTACTTCTCCACCAGTTTTTATTTTGCCAAAAGCACCTGCTCCATTAAGTCCTGTATCTGGGCGTAGAACAGGAATGGGTAGTCGAGATAATTGTCCTGCGGTTTCGACCCCGCTCACTGCCTTAGTACCATTTCAAGAGGAACAAAAGGTTGGCAAACAGACAAACAATTCAATTATCGGGACTGTAGAAGGACTAACCACTTTAGAACGGCCTACGTTTTGGTTTTACATTCCCTACACTAAGAATTTGTCTAATTCAAGTGCTGAATTTAGCTTACAGGATAGCGCCGAAAATGATGTTTATAGAAATGCGATCGCCCTACCTTCAAAGCCAAGCATCATTGGTATTTCTCTCCCTAGTACTGCTTCATTAAAAGTAGATAATACATATCGCTGGTATTTCAAAATACGTTGTAACCAAGAGACAGCAAGCATTCCTGTATATGTAGAAGGCGACATTAAAAGAATCAATTTAGATGTTCGTCTTATGCAACAATTAGCAGCTGCAAATGAGCCTCGACGAAAGATTATAATCTATGCTGAAAAAGGGATTTGGTTTGATGCTTTAAATATGCTAGCACAAATACGTGTTTCTAATCCTAATGATGCATCTCTTAAAAAAGATTGGCAAAGTTTATTGCAATCCATCAATCTAGATAATCTTACTATGATGCCTCTAATAAAATTACCAAGCCGTTAATAATTTCATATCCAGTAAAGTATCTATAAGCCTAGATTTCTACAACCAATTACCAACTATAACGTAGGGTGCCCAGTACATCGGACGGTTATATTCAGGAGCTTCAAGTAATTTTAATTGAGCAAAGCGTAAAGCTTTTGCTGTAGTTTTACCAGTCACTAACTGGCGGTAAAATTCCTCAATAAATAAAGTTGTAGAGTTATCGCCAATTTGCCATAGTGAGGCTAAAGTACTCCGCGCACCAGCACGAAGAGCAACTCCTGCTAATCCCAATGCAGCTCGGTTATCTCCTGCTGCTGTTTCGCAAGCACTCAAAACAAGTAATTCAACTGGTTCTGTTAGTTTTTGCTCTCTACTTTTGAGCAAACTATCTAATTCACTCACATTGATGCGTCCATCAGCTGCTAGGATAAAAGTGTCTTTTGCTTTAGAGCTAAATTGCCCGTGAGTTGCCAAGTGAACAACTCTAAAAGGTTGAGCGTTGATGGTTTTCCCTAAATTTGTACTGGTAAAATTTTTATCCAATAATGTAGTTGTCGATACGCCTGATTCCTGAATTAATTTCAGTTCAACTTTAACGTTGGGAAGTGGTGCAAAATTTTCATTTTTGGGTGGTTGCGATAGCCCTCCAGCAAGGGCATTTAATTTTTTTTGTCCTAGAGGTTTGGGAGTAAATAGTTGCAGTCCAGGGCTAATAACTACAGAGTATTTTTGGACTAAATACTCTCTGCCATCATATAATGCAGACATTGGGATATTTTGCAATAACCCATCTGGAATAAAGACTAGAGTATTAACTTTACTATTTTTAAGGTCTGTTTCAACTGGTTTAATTAACCAGTTATAAAGTTGTTGAGAAACTGCTTGAAATTGCAGATTAGCATCAGGTTCGACTATTGTCTTTCGTATTTTTGTAATAACTTGCTCTACTTGCTGACGATTAACTCGAGAAGTTTTATGCATCAATATTTGATTAGGAAGTTTGATAATAATTTCTAAATGGTTATCTAGAATAATCGGGTAGAAAATAGCAGTATACGGGTTGTCACGGTCTACTACTTTGTCCAGTACCACAAATTGGTTGCTCAAGCAAGCTTCTCGGAAAAAATTGTCGAGTTCTGCAACTTGCAAGGCTTCTATTCGCTGACGTGCTTTATCTAAATCTGGTTTTCCTTGTCCTTTCTCTTGTAAAAGCAACTCTACAGACTGTCGATAAAGAGGTTCTATGCGATCGCGAAAATTGAACTGTACCTCTCGATTAACCGCAACTAAATCGCTGCGAAGAGATTGAAGAGTTGTTACAGCAGTATCATAAGCAGATATAGCGGCTGGGATATTTCCCTGTGCTTTGAGCAAGCGCCCTAACTGCCACTCAAGGCGATAAGCTATATCTGAGGCATCAATTTTTTGAGCCAGAAACAACCCTTGCTGCGTCAAATCCTGTGCTTCTTGCCATTGTTGGTTCTGCTCGTAAACTTCTCCCAAGCTGCCTAGTGCATAAGATTGGGCACGTTCATCGCCGATGATTTTGGCTTGTTGAACGCTAGTTGCCAGAATCTCTGCAATGTCTTTTTTATTAGCAATTGTGGTTAGAGTCTGAGCAAAATTGATTTGTGCATAAATACCAGCTTGATTGCTAGGCAGATTGGGGAGTTGAGATTGGATTGTGGGTATTAATGACTTTGCTTCAGTGATGCGTTCGTTTTCGACCAGCAAACTCAGCCGATTAATCAGGGCTTGAACTTTGGACAGAGAGTTTGGTGCAATTTTGGCAGCATTTTCATAATGAGCGATCGCATCTTTAATATTACTTAACGACCTAGCAGTATTACCGAGGCTAAATTCTGTCAAACTAATTTCTAGAGGCAGTTGCAGACGTTGAGCGATTTCTAAGCTTTGTTGTAAGTTTTTCTGGGATGACTCTAGTTCGCCTAATTGTTGTAAGACATTGCCAAGCGATCGCAAAGCTGTTACTTTTACGGGTGAGTCAGGTTGGGAAATTAATTGTTGGGATACTTCATTCAATATATCTAAGCTACGGCGGTAAAAACCAGCAACTCGTAGAGCTTGTGCTTGGTTAATCCGGCTGCGCGTTACTCCAGCATTGTCACCTAATTTCTTCCAAATTTGCTCTGCTTCTTGTGATGTTTTCACAGATGCATCAGTTTGTCCCTGTGATAGTTGCAATTCGCCCTGAATATTTAGAGTTGGTGCCAGAATTTCTAACAATTCAGATTTTGGATTGTTGACATTTAACTTTTGATTTATCTCATCCCAGCCAAGTAAATTTAAGCTACTGTCAATAGTTGCATAAGCTTCTTTCCACGAGCCGAGTTGCTGGTATACAACAGAGAGATTAGTCAGCGCTGCGGCTTGTGCGAGGTTATTGCTTTCTTGTTGATAGATACGGACAGCTTGTTGTAAAATAATTACGGCTTCAGTAAAGCGTCCAGCTTGATAAAGTGCTTCTCCTTGCTCAAGAAGTTGCTGTGGTTTTGTCGCTGGGGGTTTATTGGTTTGGATGTGAAACCCGTTTGGTGAATTTATTTTTTGTTGTTGAGCGAATGTGCTAGGGATAATAGTCAGGAAAACAGCAAGGGTAAATAGGAGTACGGGAGTTACCGCAAATCTAATTATTCGCTTTGGCAGCTGAAATTTTGCCATATTTCACACCTCCCTGAGATACAGGACAGGAAGCAGGTGTTTGCCAAGAACTGTGGGGGTTGAGTTGAGGAACTTCTGCTACTAATTCTATATTTCCCTTGCGATCGATTACCCAGCCAGAAGCTTCCACAATTGGAATTGTAGCAGCAATGGGAGTAGTTGAAACTGCTGTTGGTTGTGGTAAAGGCGTTGTGTTTGCCAAGTTTTCTGATTTTGGTCTTAATTTTACCCACGCAGACACAGTACTTGAATCTTGTAATGGTTCAGTGGGACTCATGGGTAGTCCGCCGCGTCCTGTTGCTACAAATGTATTTTGGAATTGCCGAGTTCCAGGTGTGCAGGCGGTGGAAATTTGCCTAGAAGCATCAACTAGATTAATTGGGAGTTCGACTAAACCGTTACTAGGGTTTACACCAGGTGGAGTAATTTCTATATTGCCGCTTAAATCAGGCGTTGCTCCTTTGGCGGTAATATCACTTGTGTTTGGGGAAGGCTCTTTTCTAGACTGGATGCCAAAGAGGCTTTGAGTATTTATTTTGACTCTTCCACCACGAAAGTCAGTGGAATTGGCAGTGATATCACTGTTTTCAAAGGCGGCAAGAATATTGGTATTGATGTTAATATTGCCACCGATGACATTTTCTCCTCTGGCGTTAGTCGTGATATTGCTGCCACGACCTAGTAATAATAAATCTTTCACTTGCAAGGTGATAGTTGCCTGTGGTTGATTGGGATCAGTGTTGATGCTGCGCGTGTTAGCGGTTAGGATGGCATTGTTGTTCAAACGGATAGAGCGAGCATTCACGAATAAGTTGCCTGCAATTCCTGTTCCTAGACTTTGTACAAACACTCCCGCTTCATCTGTAACCAACAACTGTTGAGCATTAATTGTCAAATCTCCCGCCGCCCCGGTTGAGTTTCGTGTAGTACTGGTAAACAAGCCACTAGGAAAACGTTTTGTAGAATCTTTGGTAGAAACTTCGGCAGAAGTACCAATTACTTGCACAGTATCAGCATTTACCGTCAAATTTCCCCCCTTGCCTGCACCTGATGTGCCAGTACTCACTTGTGCCCCATCCCGTGCTGTTAAAATTTTAGTGTTAATCGTCAAATTTCCTGCATCCCCTGTTGAATCTGTATCACTATAGATAGCAGCAGGAAAGCCACTCAGTTGTACTATGTCAGCTTTAACACTCACATTTCCTCCTCTACCAGCACCTCTAGTGGCAGCACCTACTCCACCCTTTTGAAGGAGCAATTTTTGGGTAGTAATTGTTATGTCTCCTCCATTACTTGGACTTTTTCTACCAGCCCTTGCACCAGTAAAGATTAATGCTCCATCTTGCACTAGCAACTCATTCGAGTTAATCGTTATGTTACCCCCGTTTCCAGTTGCACCTATATCAGCATTGGCAAACAAGCCGCCAGGAGAACCATCAACAGCATTGCTACCCATAACTTCTACAGTATCAGCATTTACTGTCAAATTTCCTCCCTTACCTGCACCGAATGTGCCAGTGCCAACTTGTGCCCCATCCTGTACTAGTAAGGTTTTAGTGTTAATTATCAAATCTCCTGCATTTCCTGTTGCACCTTGGTTCTGAGTAGTCAAATTACTAGAAGAACCATCAACAGTATTGCTACCAATAACTTCTACAGTTTCAGCATTTACCTTCAAATTCCCGCTTGAACCTGCACCGAATGCGCCAGTGGCAACTTGTGCCCCATCCCTTACCAGCAATTCACGGGTATTAACAGTTAAATTCCCCCCATTGCCCAGTGCTTGCGATCGCACCCTATTGAAGACATAGCTCCCTTCGCCTAGAACTTTTATTTCCCCTGTGGCATTAAGCGTAATATCTCCCGCAAGAGAATTAACTGACCCCAAATTACTTCCGATTCCAGCACTGATTACGCTTCCGTCCAAAACTTCTAAATTCCGGGCGTTAACTGCAATGCTACCACCATCAACAGCTTCTACATGTACACTAGATTCGTTAGCTAAAGAAACATCTGCTCGTGCACTTTCAGCAGGAAAGCCCAAGCGAAAGTTGTTACCATCTATTTGAAGCGCTACAGTTCCGCTTGATGTCAATCCTCCCAACTCGACTCGACCACCATAAGCATTCAATTGACCATCATCCATGTTGACATTGCCGCCTACTAGCAGCAAACTCTTTCCATCTTCAACACGTAAACCAGATACTTTAAAACCTGCTGGATCTTTTCCTGCTGGCGCAGTTGAACTATTTTGAATCGGGGAAACCGCCATTTGATTGAATAGTAAGGCATTTGGATTTACTGTTAACAAGGGTGAAGGTGCTTCTGGATTCGAGGCGCTGAAAAATCCAAAATTGCCAAACTCAAGGGCATTGGCTGTTGTGGCGACAAAGGAACCGCCGATGTTCAAACTAGCATTTTTACCAAAAATAATCCCATTGGGATTAATCAAAAACAGATTGGCTGGGCGGTTAGATTTGATTAAGCCATCAATCTCAGACTTAGACTTACCTGTTACTCGTGTCAAGATGTTCTGAATATCGGGTGCATTATTGAAGAAAGCAGTACTGCCATTAGGAACAGAGAATTCTTGAAAGCTGTGGAACAGATTAGCACCTCTTGTGGTTCCACCCTCAATAATGCTGGTATTGCCCTCTAATTTCACGTTGGAACTATTTGGCAGAGTGCCGTCTGGGGTGATTTGGGCAACTGAGATATTTGCATTCAAGGCGATCGCGATCGCACTGACAATTACAATTCCTAGACCTTGTAACCAGTCCAAACGTTTAGATATCTCAGACATTGCACTCTCCTATTAAAGAGGAAATTCAGCGAGTCCTCAATTAAGAGTATAGGTGTCAGGGCGATCGACTTATGCATAAGAGAGGATATTACCAAATTGGCACTGCTGAATCAAGTGAATAAAATCATGTAACTGCTACCAATTAAAAATTAGAAGGTCAAACTAGCCCAAAACGCCTGATTCCTAACAGTGAATAAACGAAAATACTGCTACCAATTAAGAATCAGAAGGAAGAAAACAAGCTTACCTTCAGTTCAAACCCCAATTTAAAACTCAGGGGAAAAACAATGTCTAACATCAATAACCACGGAGTCGATATGAACAACCAGCAAATCAAAGACCTCTACAGCATCGAAGTTGTACAAGACCTTTCCCATGAAGCCGCTGCCACTATTAGTGGTGGTGCCTTAGACCTTTCCGACGGCAGCAATGGTGATGGAGCGCGGCGAAATAATATCGGACGTGCAGTAGCCAGTTTCCGCAGCTTTAACAATAAAGCATCTTGGTATGAGGTGACGGGTAGAAGAGATTGGATTGTCTACACTGGTGTGAATTTCACAGGTAAATCAAGGCGTCTGCAAGCAGGTACAAAAGGTAACTTCACCGGTACCTTTAACAACGATATCGCGTCTGCCAGACCTGCATAATCAGCTATCAGTTATCAGAAGGCAAAGCTAAAAACCTCTTATTCCCAGCCGTAAATAGACGAAAATACTGCTACCAATTAACAATCAGAAGGAAGAAAACAAGCTTACCTTCAGTTCAAACCCCAATCTCAAACTCAGGGGAAAAACAATGTCTAACATCAATAACCACGGAGTAGATATGAACAACAAGCAAATCAAAGACCTCTACAGCATCGATGTGCAAGACCTTTCCCATGAAGCCGCTGCCACTATTAGTGGTGGTGCCTTAGACTTTTCCGACAAGAAGGATGGTGAAGGAGGGCGGCTAAATAATATCGCAAACGCACGACGCAGTTTAGGCAGCTTTAACAATAGAGCATCTTGGTACGAGGTGACGGGTAAAAGAGATTGGATTGCCTACACTGGTGAGAATTTCACAGGTAAATCAAGACGTCTGAAAGCAGGTACAAAAGGTAACTTCACTGGTCCTTTTAACAACGACATCGCGTCTGTCAAACCTGCATAATCAGCTCTGGTCTATTTCATACCGTGTACTCGAATCCTTCAAAACTTAAAAGAGAAAAGAATGCTCTCACATAAGCTTTTAGCTGAGTAACATTCTTCTCTTCCAGTTCGTAGGGGCGAGGTCGTTTTCGCTCCTACTTTTTCATTCATATCAAAATAGCACAAATAAACATAAACGGTGTTAACAGTTATCAGAAGGCAAAGCTAAAAAACCTCTGATTCCCAGCCGTGAATAGACGAAAATACTGCTATCAATTAACAATCAGAAGGAGGAAAACAAGCTTAGATTCAGTTCAAACCCTAATCTCAAACTAAGGGGAAAAACAATGTCTAACATCAATAACCACGGAGTCGATATGAACAACAAGCAAATCAAAGACTTCTACAGCATCGAAGCTGTACGAGACCTTTCCCATGAAGCCGCTGCCACTATTAGTGGTGGTAGTCAATTATTCTTAGGGGATATTAGTCTTAAGGGGATAACGCTTAAAAAAGCAACACGCAGTTTACCCGGCTTCGCAAGGAATAAAGCATCTTACTACGTGGTGGCTGGTAGTGGAGATTGGATTGTCTACAGTGGTAAGAATTTCAAAGGTCAATCAAGGCGTCTGGAATCAGGTACAAGAGGTCGCTTAGGGCCTCGTTTGTACATGGACATCGAGTCTGCCAGACCTGTGAAAAACTGAGTCTGTTAAACCTGGATAATTAGCTCTGGTCTATTTCATACCGTGTACTCGAATCCTTCAAAACCTAAAAGAGAAAAGAATGCTCTCACATAAGCTTTTAGCTGAGTAACATTCTTCTCTTCCAGTTCGTAGGGGCGAGGTCGTTTTCGCTCCTACTTTTTCATTCATATCAAAATAGCATAAATAAACGTAAACGGTGTTAACAGTTATTAGGTAGGAAACGGACTCGTCCACCCCTTGTTCGCTGCGGCTGGTACTGTTAACTGCGGCTGTTACTGATTTTTTAAACAATGAAATACCACAGCATATTGCAACACAGTGAAGAAGATTGTGGTGCAGCAAGCCTAGCCACGATCGCCAAATACTACGGACGCACCTTTGCCCTCAATCGTGTGCGAGAAGCAGTGGGCACGGGAACGCGAGGAACTACACTATTAGGTTTAAGGCGGGGAGCAGAAACCCTGGGATTCCATGCCCGTCAAGTCCAAGCTACCCCAGAACTGCTTGAGAAATTAAATGAAGTCCCCTTACCAGCGATCGTTCACTGGAAAGGCTACCACTGGGTAGTGTTATACGGGAAAAAGGGGAAAAAATATGTTATCTCTGACCCTGCCGTTGGCATCTTGTACCTCACCTCCCAGGAGTTAATCGCGGGTTGGAGTGATGGTGTGATGTTGCTGCTGATGCCAGACGATAGCCGCTTCTATGAGCAACCAGAAGATAAAATTGGCGGCTTTGGGCGCTTTATTGCCCGTGTTATGCCCTATCGCAATCTTTTGGTTCAGGCGATCACTATCAACTTCGCGATCGGGCTGTTGTCCCTGGCTTCCCCTTTAATGATGCAACTCCTCACTGATGATGTGCTAGTGCGGGGAGATACCCAACTGCTAACAACGGTGGCAATTGGCGTCATTGCCATGAACCTAATTCAAAGTGCCATTGGTTTGGTACAATCTCACCTGATTGGTCATTTTGCTCAACGGTTGCAATACGGACTAATTCTAGAATACGGCCGAAAACTGTTGCGCTTACCCCTATCATATTTTGAAGCACGCCGCAGTGGGGAAGTCGTTAGCCGGATTGCAGATGTTCATACCATCAATAATCTAGTTTCCGAAATTGTCCTTGGTTTACCCAGTCAATTTTTTGTGGCTCTGGTTTCCTTGGGTTTCATGCTCTTCTATAGTTGGCAACTGACTCTAGCTTCCCTCGCCGCCTTTGCGATCGTCACTTTTGTTAACCTGCTTTTTCTTCCCGCCTTGCGCCAAAAAACCCGCAGCCTCATCGTTAAAGGTACAGAAAATCAAGGCTTTTTAGTCGAAACCTTTCGTGGTGTTCAAGTCCTAAAAACCACCCAAGCTACAGAGCAAGCTTGGCAAGAATATCAGACAAATTTTGGTCGCCTTGCTAACTTAGACTGGACTACGATGAAGTTGGAGCTTTACAGCGGCACAGTCACTAGTATTCTTTCCAAATTGACGAGTATTAGCATACTCTGGTTAGGTTCTAGCTTGGTGATTAATCAGACATTATCTATCGGTCAACTGCTGGCGTACAGCGGTATGAGTGGTAGCTTTCTTGAATTTTTAGAATCAGCAGTCGGGCTAATTGATGAATTTATCACTGCTCAAATTGTCGTTCAACGCTTGACAGAAGTGATAGATTCTACCCCAGAAGATGAAAATGACTTTAAAAAACCTTGGGCAGAAATTCCTGGCAATGCAGATATTAGTTGTTCTCAAGTTAATTTTCACCATCCTGGTAGAACTGACCTGTTAGAAAACTTTTCTTTAACTATTCCTGGTGGTAAAGTAATAGCCTTAATTGGTCAATCTGGCTGTGGTAAAAGTTCCCTTGGTAAATTAATTACTGGCTTATATCAAGTCCAATCTGGTAACATTCGTTATGGCATATACAACCAGCAAGATTTATCTTTAGAATGTTTGCGACAGCAAGTAGTATTAGTTCCCCAAGAACCTCATTTTTGGAGTCGTTCGATTGTAGAAAATTTTCACTTCAGTTATCCCAACATGAGTTTTGAGGAGATAGTCAAAGCTTGTCAAATTGCTGGTGCAGATGAATTTATTAGTAAATTACCCGATAAATATCAAACTGTTTTAGGCGAATTTGGTGCAAATATTTCTGGTGGACAAAGGCAGAGATTAGCTATAGCTAGAGCAATTATGACTGACCCATCTGTATTAATTCTAGATGAATCTACAGGCGCTCTTGACCCAGTAAGTGAAACCCAAGTTTTGGATAGATTACTTAATCACCGTCAAGACAAAACTACAATTATGATTAGCCATCGTCCTCAAGTTATCAAACGGGCTGATTGGATTGTATTGCTTGAAGATGGACGTTTAAAAATTCAAGGAACTCCAGAAGAATTACGTCAGATACCTGGAGAGCATTTAAGCTTTCTTGATGAGATTTATTCTTCTAATAATGGTAATGGATTGAAATCTTCTTTACTTTTTCGGAATTAGTTTAGGTATTTTAGAGATATTTATAACTCATGATTAGTAAGTCTCAAACAAATTTTTTACCCTTAGTTCAAGACAACGAGTTTCTCCCACCAATTAGTCGTTGGACTACATTTGGCGGACTATTTATCGTGTTTGCCTTGGCGTTAGCTGTTCCTGTGGCTGCGGTGGTTAAATATAAAGTTACGGTGATTGGACAAGCGGTTGTGCGTCCTGCGGGTGAATTGCCAATTGTACAGGCGGCGACAGAAGGACAGGTAATGCAGATTTACGTCAAAGAAAATCAAACACTGCAAAAAGGAGATAAAATTGCTACTATTGATGACTCTCGACTGCAAACTAAAAAAAACCAGCTGCAAACTAATATTCAACAAGCTAGGTTACAACTAATTCAAACCGTTCCCCAAATTAATGCAATCGATAGTCAAATTCGAGCCGAAAGCGATCGCACTAATCGGACTATCGCCTCTGCTAAAGCTGAATTGCAGGGACGCGATCGCGATCATCAAGACAAAAAAATTACCAGTATCACTGAACTTCAAGAAGCATCAGCCAATGTCAAAATGGCTCAAGAAGAATTATATGCAGGTCAAGCACAGTTACAATCAGCATTAGCTAATCTCCACGCAACTGAGGCGGCTTTAGGAGCAGCGACATCAAAGCAGAACCGATATGAAAGTGCCGCTAAACAAGGGGCATTATCCCGCGATCAACTAGAAGAAGTACAGTTGGCTGTCAAACAACAACAACAAGCCGTACAGGCGCAAAAAGCAATTTATAAGGCCCAAGAAAAAACAAATGAACGGCTAAAACAAGCTGTGAATGGGGCTATTGCTAAACGCGATCGCGCTCAAGCAGTTCTCAACCCAAGCAATGCAGAGGTAGCAATGGCGACTGAACGCATTGCTCAAGAAAAAGCCTCTGGGGAAGTAAATAAAGCATCTTTAGAAAGAGAACTTCAAGCACTTATAAAACAGAAAATTGAAACCCAAAAACAATTAGAGCGCGATACTAGCGAATTCAAGCAAGCTGAAATTGACCTGAAACAAACTACTATTACCGCTACAGCAGACGGGATTATTTCCAAGCTCAATTTGAGAAACCCCGGTCAAACTCTCCGGGCTGGGGAGGAAGTTGTCCAAATTGTTCCTAGTCATGCACCTTTAGTTATCAAAGCAGCTGTCGGTTCTGAGGAAAAAGGTAAGATAAAAGTTGGTCAAAAGGTGCAAATGCGAGTTAGTGCTTGTCCTTATCCTGATTACGGTACTCTCAATGGCGTTGTCAATGCGATTTCCCCGGATGCTGTTAGGTCGCAAAAAAACGATGCTGATGCTGATACGAACTCTATCCCAAAAGCAACTGCTGTAGGTGCTTTTTACGAAGTCACAATTGAACCAGAGAAACTTGCTTTAGGTCGCAGTACAAAGAAATGTCAAATTCAATTGGGTATGGATGGCAGAGTTGATATTATTACCCGCGAAGAAACTGTACTGCAATTTGTGCTCCGCAAAGCAAAATTAATGACGGATTTTTGAAATCGTCAATCGCCAAATTGACGTTATTTTTCAGTTATAAAGGGAAATTTTATTCAACTAAGGGTTGTGAAATCATGTCCGCTTGATTGCTTATTAAACTCGAAGAACCCCACCCCGCCAAAGCTATGCTTTGTCTCCCCTCTCCGCAAGCGGGGAGGGGTTGGGGGTGGGGTTCTTTTATTATGGATATGAAATTGTGAAAAATTCCTGACGGCGTTGAATCAACACTACAACAACACCGCTTGCAACCACAGCAAAGGCAGAAGGAATAAATGGCAACCATAGCCCTTGTTTTAAAAGAGCGATCGCACAAACTCCATATAAAGTGACAATTGTTGCAAAGATTGTGCATCCCTTATGTGAGAGCGATCGCACCCGCCAAATAATCAGGCTCCCAACTACAGACCAGCCGCATATCCAAAGAATATCACCCCAGTAAGGCAAAACCCAAAGAATTGGACGTTGGTCTAAAACTGCACTCAAAACTTGGCTAACCATTTGTGCTTGTATAAATATCCCTGGTATTTCTTGGTAATCTTGCTGTGCAGTACTGTAGAGAGTTGACCAAGTATCGCTAACTGTATTAGCTGTCACTCCAACGATAACTATCTTATCTTTAAGTGATTTACGATCGAAGTGATCGCTCAGTACATCATCAAGAGAAACTCTCTGATAATCTGTATTACGGTAATTGACAAGTATTTGATTTCCGCCTAAATCAACTCCTTGTTGATAGGCACCACTCCGGCTAAATTTTAAGCGTTTAAATACTTTAGAGCCAAACTGTACATAATCTTCATTAAATTTAGTTTTAATATTTTTATAAGATAAATAACGAGTAACTAATTGCAACGACAGCGAATAAGGCGTTGTACAAGTTGAAGAAGGCTCTTGTGCCATCATCAAAATTTGGCGACGGACGATACCATCTGGGTCTTGAATTGCATCAGTAAAACCCTGACGTTCTACAGGTACGTCTTTCGGAGGTTTAACACCTTGTGGGTCATATTTGCGATCGCGGCTTTTGCAGACAACAACAACATTATCTTTATTAAGTTCAGTCGGAAGTTGTATTGGATTTGATTTATTTGGAGGATCGGCTAAGTCTCTATAAATATCCAGTCCAATAACTCGCGGTTGATACTTTTGTATTTTGTTAAGCAATTTAGCTAACGTAGTATCCGAAATAGATTTCAGTCCTTTGGTCATCTCTTGTCGTGATTGAATATTTTTTTCAGTAATTTCTACAATTATTAACCTTGGATCTGGCTCTTCTTGAGGTCGCAACCGTAGCATTTGATCGAAAGTTTGTAGTTCTATTTTTTCAAAAATTCCCAAGTATCTCAAACCTAGTGTTGAAACAGCCACAATCAAAGTACTAAGTAGTACAGTCGAAAGTTTGAGTTTTGGTGTTGCAATTTTACCTTTTGTCAAAACTTCACCTACAAATTTAGTATCAGCAAAATTACCGCACAATTCTTGCCACGTAGTAGAAATAGTTGTAGGATTTTGATAGATAACTGGCAACCAACTGGCACAAGGAAATTCATTTTCCAGTCCTTGAAGTCTTTCTCGCGCTTCTCGCACAGCCAAGTAAAATGGTTTGCTATCTGCAAAGGCGGTAAGAAAGTTTTTTAAAAATTCCTGTGCTATTAAATCTGGTACTCCTTCCCGCATTACAATCATTTGGGGAATGTTTAAATCAGCTAAATTTCGTCCTAAGCCAATTCCGTCACAAGAATTGAAAATTGCTAGTTTTAAACCCCGTCTAATTGCTGCCTTAAGTCCATTTTTCAACTGCGAAATTGTTAAACTTTCTGTTTTATTGATGCAAATTTCCCCAATTTCTCCGTCAGTAAGACTAGTGCTATGTCCGGCAAAAAATAGAATATCCCAATCATGATTCCATAGATGCTCGTCAAGTGTTTGTCGTGTTGGTTCTATAAGAAAAGTGGTTTTGCCATCTGTTAAACCGTGTAAAGCAGAGGCATCTTTATCAATATCAATACCAACTCTATTGCCTAGAATTGCCAAAATTTTGACTTTACCTGTAGGAGATTTTTGCAATAAGTGAGTAGATTCATACTCATGATTGCTTAAAGCTAATTCCGCTTTCGGGTAATCTTCAAAAAAATGCCATAGATGCCAAGGCAAGCGATGCAGTAGAACTATATTTGTTTCAATAATGACTCTAATTTCATCATTACGACTGAGTAGAGTTCGCAACT
Organism: Nostoc sp. DedQUE04; assembly: GCF_034530995.1. Lineage (NCBI taxonomy): Bacteria > Bacillati > Cyanobacteriota > Cyanophyceae > Nostocales > Nostocaceae > Nostoc > Nostoc sp. DedQUE04. The sequence goes on from NZ_JAVRCA010000034.1 coordinate 20,395, forward strand.
GCCGTTCAATATTCTGAAATGATTCACATTTTAACCAAGCATTGATATTGGCTTGTAGCTGTTGACACACTTCATTAAAGTCATTGACAGAAATATTGGTTATGTCTTGCGAATGTACTTTTATCCGTTGATTCCTACCCAGGCGTTGATGAACTGCTGCGTAGAGTAATTGCCATCTGCGGTAGAGTTCGCTTAGTTCTGGTGCTGGTGGTAGACTCCCTGTTAATTTCACAGGTACAAATTGGTTATCACACCAAACTTGAGCCGTGACAACAGGAAATCCTTGATTTAAATCTCCTCCTAAGAAGCTGAAGACAACTAGCTTACTCATAAGTTAAATGGACTTAGTCATTCGTGATTAACTAATGACTAATCAACAGAGAGCATTCTACTTATGCAAAAATACCAAATAAAAGTGCAGTATAAGGACTACACAAGACAAATTTGGTATAAACTTATGACCTTCGAGCAAAAACAACGTTTACAACCTGGTGCAAAGAGATCGCATCAACCAATTTGATACTGCTGGCTCATAATAACTAAATTATAAAATTTTCTGTTATTTGATAATTATCAAGGCCAACCTGGATGCTGAAACATTCTCCTACTTCCCCATCAAAGAGTTTTAACTGCACATAACTATCTTGAATTCTTGCTTGTACTTGTTGAAGTATTTCCCCTCGATCTGAAAGTAAAATTAGCTTGATATTAGCAGGTAGGTCAAGTTGATTACAAGCTGGATGTAGTTGCACGCGAATACTAACTTGTTGGTTAGCTTCTGGTATTAAGGCGATTAATAAAATAACTTTTTGAGTCTCTATTTCTATTCCCAAGTTAATTAGCTTGGCGCGTTTGATCGCAGCAGCATTTAACCCGGAAGAAGTGCGGAAATTAAAAGCTAGGCTACTAGAGTTTGGCTCAAAAAAAGTGTCTATAGCTTGCCAAGAAGCATCGTAAATCTCCTTCAACCAACGACTGAGATTCACTTGTACTTGTGAAAATTGCGTAGGTGCAGATTGCAGTCTTTCTTGGTACAAACGCTGCCGCCACTGCTCATTCTCTAGTAGCATTCCCCAGGTTGTGAATGGTACTGCCAGTCTAGGAAATGTTACAGAGGGATTTCCTAACTCTTGCACAAGATTTTCTGCTTGAGGAGTCGATAATTGTGGGAGTGGAGCGATCGCACCTTTCATCTCCTCTGTTCCACAAAATTGGTAGGTCATCCAAAAAGCATTAAGGTCTTTAATTAAGTGCCGTGCATCTATACAATAAGTCCTATCTACTTGGTCATAGTCTGCTAGTGATTTAAGTTTTTCATGGGTTATATAGCTCCAAATTCTTACCCACTCCCCATCTGCTGTAACTTGTACTGCTAAATAATAATCTGCTGCCCAAGTAGGAATGTCTACCCATTCTTGAGGAACTTCTAACTCACTATCATCAATTGCCTCGCTAGGAATTAAAACGACTCGCTTTTGGTTTAACAAAATTGCTGTGCCATTGACAAATTCCCAAAAAGCAGGAATACCAGGGGAACTATGCCAGATACTTGCTTCTGGAACATATTCAGCTTTTACCCAATTCAAAAACCCATGAAGGCAAATTTGATTTATGTAAGCGCGCCAGCGACTGCTAGGTGTGGCGTACATTTGGCTTTCTTGCCAAGAACTTGTCTGTAATGATGGTGATATTTCTAACAACAGTTCCTGCGGTTCAGTAAAAGCCGAAGTCATTCTTACTACCTCATCATTCATAATTTCAGCGATATTCCCCATACTTAACTTTCAACCATTCTTCCAAAGCACTACTCATATCATTAACTAGGTTGGAAGTCACAGAAATATTAAGCGTGTCTTGGCTCCATTGGATCAATGCTTTCAGCATTGATTCTCTACATTTGATCAGCCGACGAGAAACAGTAGGCTGACTCATTTGTAGGCGTTCTACAATCTGTGGCTGAGTTAATCCCTGTTGGTAATAAAGTTGAAGTATTTCTTGAGTTTTTGCCTCAAAAGCTTGTAAAGTTTTTAACAAAACAGCTTCAATCTGAGATTGTTGATTTTGTTGGTTTTGGGCATCCTCTTGGGCTATCATCTCCGTGATTAATGATTCAGAGGATGGATCTGGCAAATCAAAAGTTGTTGTGGAGTCATCTTTTGGTATCACTACATTTAGAGAACTAACAGGTGGATACAGATAACCACGCACGTAGATAGCTGCCTGGGTTAACCACTGTTCAATTTTCTCTCTCGTGCATTCTGGAGTAGGTTGAGTTAACTGATTTTGGCGATCGCGGTTGTAGAGCTTGACAATAGCTTCCCAAAGTTGAGGTTCTGGTTCTGGTAGTGACTTTGTGCCACCTGGTTGGTTTTGAACATACAGTTCTTTGAAACAAGTCCAGGCGAGTCGATATTGGGCAATTAGAATTGCTGATAATCCAGCTTGAGCAAGAGCTTCTAATAACTGCTTTTTGCTTACTTTGCGTAACAATGCCCAATTTGTGCAAATATCAGCTTCTTTGCGTTGGCGTAAAATATCTTTTAGCCGACTGGGAACCGCAATAGTAGCATAGGTTTTTAAGCTAGAGCATTTTTCTAGATTAAAATTTTTGAGAATTGTTTCAATTTCAGCATTCGCCATTTGAAAATAATCTGCTAGGCTATGTTGACTATTTGTAAATTTGGCAATAGTCTTTTTAGCAGCCCAATAATTTTGTTCCTGTAAATAAGCAGATAAATGCATTCTAGCAAGGCTATTAGATTCCTCTCGCCAGCATTTGTACCAATGTAATGCCCAAAAGTTTTCTGAGTTAGGGACGAATGATGAAGACTCCAAGCAATTTTGAATATTTCGATGTAGTTTGATATCAATCAACCATTTGCTGAATCTGTCTCCTTCCAACTCAACGAAGGTTGAGAACATCTCGATAATTTTTTGACGAGGACGCATAAGCAGTTAACAATTTCAATCGATCCGAACTTAAGCAACTATCAAAACCGCAGATATCTCTGTGGACAATTGCAAGATACTGGTTTGCTAATTTCCAATTCAATAGCGCACATATTTTATTCCTTGATGTTTTTGAAGATAACTCTATTCATATTCTGTTGAATCTAGATAGTTTAGTTATTTTAAAGTTAAATTTTTGTAATTATGGGTTTAGTAGCCATAATTGCGAACATATACCTAATTGAGCCTTTTTGGGAATACGCCCTTCGGTATACTTTTGACTATCTATTTTTCCTAAATCCTTAAAAAATGGGCGAACCGGGAATAATTAAAGTTAATTGCTTATTTTTCAGCTTAAAGTATTTTAATTAAATCGATTAAATCAACTTTTTTGAGCTAACCGCACGTGAGTTTAAAAGTGAGAAAAATCAAACTACTGGCTTTGATATTAATTAGTTTAGCAATGGTGTTGTGGTTTAATTTGCGTTTTTCAACACCTTCAATACCCACTATTGCAGCTTCACCAGCAAAAACTATCCGCTACTTCGATCGCACTTTGCCCCAAAGCATCGCTCACATCGTGCTGATTCCAGTTAATAGCAAATTTTTGGTGACTCCTGCACTATCACAGAAGGTAGCCACTGTAGAAGAATTTGCCCAAAAGCATCAAGCTGTGGCTATTTTGAATGCAGGCTTTTTTGACCCAGTCAACCAAAAAACTACATCTTATGTTGTCCGACAAGGAAAGTTGATAGCCAATCCCAAGGAAAATGAGCGGCTGGTGAACAATCCCAACTTAAAGTCTTATTTGGGTCAAATATTCAATCGCACAGAATTCCGTCGCTACTTATGCGGGCAAACTAGCCGCTATTCCATTGCCCTACACAGTCAGTCAACACCAGCAGGTTGTCAGTTAGTTGATGCTATCGGTGCTGGCCCGCGCTTATTACCAGAACTCACCTTAGAAAAAGAGGGCTTTGTAGACAATGCTAATAAACGAGATGCGCTTGGCAGCAATCAACCCAATGCCAGAACTGCTGTAGGTATCACCCCTGATGGCAGCGTTATTTTAGTTATGGTGGCTCAAAAACCCTCGGCTCCCGCGAATGGAATATCTTTGCCAGCATTAGCTGATTTGATGAAAACTCTTGGAGCCGATCGCGCCATGAATCTGGATGGAGGAAGTTCGTCTTCGCTTTATTACAATGGGAAAACCTTTTACGGGAAGGTTGATTTGGAGGGAAATTCTATCAAGCGTCCTGTAAAGTCGGTTTTGCTGGTTCAGGAAAGGTAGGGATTGTGGGAATTATACCTACCTACTGGTAGATTTTTGCCATATCCTCAATTCCCGAATCCGAATTGCGTCACAATAGTAATAGGCAATCATTGAAGGTACTATTATGCTTCGTCTAACTCAAATTATTCGGAACTTGTTCCTTCGTCTTGAAGGCTTGTTTGGTGTTTTATTCCAAAGTATTTCTAATTTTTTCGGAAATTTATTTGGTTTGTTTGCCAAGCTTTTCGGATTCTCTGAGTCTGGTTATTTCTTGGAATCCGATCGGGTGCAAGACGTAAATCAAGTTTCAACTAAACAGCCAATTGAAACGAATCGGGATAACACTACTAAAATTCCTGCCCCTAACCGCCGTCGTTCTAATGCTAAACTTGACGACTACTACCTCAACATGGCTCGTGATGTGAAAAAGAACTAACAAAAGCCATCAAGTAGAGGGTTAATAGTAATAAGCTGTTCCACCTTTAACTTGCATAATTAGGGTGGGCAATAATTTGGCGTCAGCGCTACTTTAATAACGCTCAGTACAGGTCAGCCGAACGCTGTCCACCCCACAATATTTTAATTAAATTTAGATGTACAAATTATATCTGGAACAGTTTAGCAATACCTAAATTGGGCTTTACATTTTTAGAAAAATCATCTAGCCACAATTAACGAATTTGGATGTGCGTAGGCGATCTTTACCGCAGGCATCGCACCTTTCACAAAAATTTTGTCCAGTTTGAGGCTGGACAATAGCTAGAAATATTTTTGAGTTTGAATATTTACTTGGTTTTTAGCTAACTTACCAAATCAACTAAAGCGTTGCTTTGGAAGCGAACTATAGATGAAACTGAGCAACCGCGATAATTCTCAGAGGTGAATACTGATAGTGTGATATTGGCTTGACCTGGATCTAAAATGCGTTTTACCTTGCAGGTTTGCATTTTATTGTTGCAGTAAGCAATAATGCGATCGCCAGCCTTGACTTCCAACGCTTGAATTTTCAATTAATACCAACCTTGCCAGGAATTTGCTTTGTTAAAGAAAAAATATATTGCTATATTTCACTCGCTTAACAATAGCAATGTTTCTTTACTATAGCACAAAAATCAAGGATATCAATGCTATCAATTTAATCTTGGTAATGTCAAGTTTGTTCGGGCTGCAAATATTAGTGCAGGAGGTAGGAAGCAGAAATTTATCTGTTGCTCTCAACCCTATCTAATTCCAAGCCACCAAATCGTTTGCACAGTTTACAGGTCGGAGTATTTGTTGAAATTAAGATGTAGGGAAACCTCTACTCCAAAGAAGTTGGAGCAAAATTTGTTTGAAGACAAATTTTTCTTTCGATGTTTTTGTTACAATCATTGAAATTTTTACCTAAAAATACCACTATGGCTTTATACGCTGAATTACATAGACATCTAGGCGGCTCGGTCGTACCACGAGTTTTATGGCGATATTTCGAGCGGCATTCTTCGGAGTTAATTTCCCGCTTTGCTGACTATTCAGAATTTGAAGATTTTTATACCCGCCCACGTAACACTCTAGATGAGTATCTAGAATTACACACCTTGGTAGAAAGCGTGCAAACTGTAGAAACTTTGCCTTACTTTATCTATCGCTTGGTGCGGGGTGCTTACATATTTGAAAATTTGGCTTATCTGGAACTGCGCTACACTCCTTATTTGCGGACACCTGAGCATCTGAGTCAATCTGCAAGAATTGACAAGATGGCAGAAATTGTGCGAGTAGTAGGACTTGCCAGCCAACAGCCAGAATATCCGATTGTTACTAGCCAAATTCTCTGTATGCATACGCGCCTACCTTATGAGGTGAACAAGGCGATTGTTGATTTAGCGGCGCAAAATAAACAGTATGTCTGTGCAGTAGATGTAGCAGGAGGTGATAGTTATTACGCCGATCGCTTAGAAGAATGGATTAGCTTATATGATTATGCGCGATCGCTGGGCGTTAACACCACGGGACATCTATATGAAACCACCGCTGGTTGTTACCCAGAACTGTTACCATATCTGATGCGGATTGGTCACGGCATTCAAATTCCTCTACTATATCCAGAGCTACTTAATGATGTAGCTAGACGCGGGCAATGTTTAGAGGTTTGTCCGACAACTTACCTAAAAACTGGAACTTTGCAAGATATACGTCAACTCAAATTAGTTTTTGACCGTTGTCTTGATGCTGGAGTTGATATCGCTATCTGTACTGATAATGCTGGATTGCACAATGTGCGTCTACCATTTGAGTATGAGAATCTCTTGACTTACAACATTATTAGTTTTGCACAACTACAAGCTTGTCAAGATGCGGCTTTCCGTCATGCTTTTGCTTGGCCTTATAGTCAACGTCCTGCATCACTGTTGAACGGTTTGCTCAAACCTGAACCACCGAAAATTTTGTCCATGAGAGATAGTAATTAACGAATCGCCTAAAAATATTTATAAAGTCAGGTGATTTAATGTTAATTAATGTTGCAATTACTAACTTTTTCTGATGCTATAGAAAAAGTTGTAATACACAATAGATATCTTGCAAAATTAATGTTTTATAAATTAAACCACAGATGCACACAGATAATTTATCAGTGTTTATTTGTGGTTCTTTTGTTGCTGAGAAAGGATTCTTGATATAAGTCGTATATAGCGTGCCCCAGAAGCTATAAACTATAATTTATGGCATCTACTATTCAAGCTCTACCAACAGAAGTTGTATATCTCATTACAGCTGGAGAGGTAATCGACTCTTTAGCCTCTGTGGTGCGGGAATTGGTAGAAAATTCCCTAGACGCAGGTGCAACGCGAATTGTGGTTTCTTTGTGGCCGCAGCAATGGCGAATTCGCGTGGCAGATAATGGCTGTGGAATGAACCTAGATGATTTACAACAAGCAGCCACAGCCCACAGCACTAGTAAAATTCGCTCTAGTGCCGATTTGTGGAAAATTAACAGTTTAGGGTTTCGTGGTGAGGCGTTGCACAGTTTAACGACTCTGGCTAATTTAGAAATTTTGAGTCGTCCTCTGGAGGGAAATTTAGGATGGCGGATAATTTATGGCGATGGCGGGAAAGTTGTACAAGTTGAAGCAACTGCGATCGCACCTGGTACAGTAGTTACAGTTTCTCATCTTTTCGGTAATTGCTCATCTCGTCGTCAGGGATTACCCACAACAGCACAGCAAATGAAAGCTGTGCAAGCCACAATTCACCAAATCGCCCTCTGTCATCCCCACGTCACCTGGCAGATTTGGCAAAATGACCGTCAATGGTTCACCATTTGTCCGGCTGCGACAACTGGGCAATTGCTACCGCAAATTTTACCGCAAGTGCGACAAGGTGACTTGCAAGAAGTAAAACTCGAAATACCCAACCCCCCCAACTCTTGTACAGACGCGATGAATCGCGTCTCTACGGACACTTGTACAGACGCGATTCATCGCGTCTCTCCCCACTCAGCACTAAATTTAGTGGTAGGATTACCCGATCGCACTCATCGTCATCGTCCAGATTGGGTACGTGTAGCTATCAACAGACGTATGATTAAGACACCGGAACTAGAGCAAACCATATTATCAGCATTTCATAGAACATTACCACGCGATCGCTATCCAATTTGTTTCTTACATCTTGCCATTTCTCCCGATCAAATTAACTGGAATCGCAATCCAGCAAAAACAGAAATTTACCTCAACGAAATCATTTATTGGCAAGAGCAAATTACCCAAGCAATTAATAAAGCACTCAGCATCTCTTCTAATAATCTCAAAGAAGCTGTTCACACAACACGAGTTAGTAAATTACTCAAAGCCGCAGAAGCCAAAGGCAGCTATAATTTCAATTCTCAAAATCCTAATGAAAATCCCAAAACTCCTAACTCCTCACTCCCAACTCCTAACTCTTTAAAAGCTGTCGCTCAAGTTAGCAACACTTATATTGTGGCGGAACATTCAGGTGGGATGTGGTTAGTAGAACAGCACATTGCCCATGAGCGAGTTTTGTATGAGCAATTATGCGATGATTGGCAACTTTTACCCGTCGAACCGCCAATAATTCTTTATCAATTATCGCCAGCGCAAGTATTGCAACTGCAACGCATTGGTTTAGAAATAGAACCCTTTGGCGAACAACTTTGGGCAGTCCGTAATATCCCCGCACCTTTGCAACAGCGAAACGACTGTGCAGAAGCAATTTTAGAGCTTAGTTGGGGAGGGGATTTACAAACAGCCCAAGTCGCTGTTGCCTGTCGCAGTGCTATTCGTAATGGTACACCCATGAATCAGCAAGAAATGCAGACACTTTTAGATAATTGGCAACGTACTCGCAACCCTCGCACCTGTCCTCATGGACGACCAATTTATTTATCTTTAGAAGAATCAGCTTTAGCTCGGTTTTTCCGGCGTAATTGGGTAATTGGAAAAAGTCATGGAATTTGATGTTTTCAGTAATGCCAATACTAAATGTCGTTTGCTGTTGTCGTTTGCCAAATTATTTGTCCTAAGCTCGACTTTATCCATTACGGTAGTAGGATATTGGCAATTTCAAATGGTATTGTTGTATTCATGGGAAGATACACACAATTATCCTTCAGCCTCAGTGTATTACTTGTGCCATCACTATTCGCCAAGGCTGTATTTAAATGTTATGTATGCAGCAAAACCCGTATCTTTTAGCGATCGCCTACATTTGTGATGACCCGTAGGCAAAAATGGATAAAGTCGAGCTAATGACAAATAACAAATGACAAATACCATTACAAACTTAAAGGTAGCTGAACTGTAAACGTTGTCCAGCCCTGAGAGCTGGTAACTTCAATCGTGCCTTGGAGATATTCTACTAATTTCTTAACCAATGTTAAACCTAATCCTGTGCCGCTTTGTTGCCAGCGTTCGCTTTCAGGAATCCGGTAAAACGGCTCAAAAATTCGAGATTGTTCTTTTTTTGGAATTATCACCCCAGAATTGCTAAATGTGATTTGAAAATAAGGAACTTGAAAATTATCTAATACACCAGATTTAGCATCCTCATCGATCGGACTTTTTGTGATATAAATTAGCTGAACGTTTAACACAATCTGTCCATCAGGTGGAGTGTATTTACAAGCATTGTTGAGTAACTCTGAGATAATTTCAGTCAGGCTAGCCAAGTCTGAAACTAAAGGTGGTAAATCTGGAGAAACACTAACTTGCAAAGACTGTTCTCTAGCTTGAGCGCGTTCTTGAAAATACTCGGCAACGTGAGGCAGCCAGTTTTGGAGTTGAATTGATGTTAATTCCAATGGATAGACATCTGCATCAATCATTCGTAGATACAGTAAATTGTCAACCAAATCCAGTTCTTGTTCGCACTGTTCGCGCACAATACGTAAATAGCGGTCTACAGATTCAGATGGGGGAAGTGTGTTTGAATTTAAGATACCCTGGCGATCGAGAATATTTTCTAGCACAGAGATTGCCATTTTGATGTTTGACAAGGGCGTTCGCATTTCATGAGAAGTGGTTGCCAGAAAATCCTCTTTTAATTGGTTCAGGCGTTGCAGTTCTGCCACTCGAACTTCTAGTTGTTGGGCACGTTCAGCTGCGAGATTGCGTTCTTCGGTTAACCGTCGTTGCGTGTCATCTCGGAAAACAAATACGGCTCCTGTAATTACACCATTATTATTTCTCAGGGGAGTAGCACTATCAGCTATTGGTGTAGTTGTCCCGTTTCTAGCAACTAGTAGAACACCACTGCCTAAATATATAGTAGTTTCTTGTTGGAGGGCTGCAATAATTGGATTTTCTGTCGGCAACTGAGTTTGTTCATCAATGATTTTGATAACTTCAGTTAACGTCTTGTCTTTAGCTTCATTCCATTGCCACCCTGTTAGAGCTTCAGCTACCTGATTGATGTATTTAATATTTAAATTAGTATCGACTACAATTACCCCATCCCCCATTCCTCGAAGCACAGAACTCAAAAATTGCTCGCGATCGTAGCGATTGAGTGCTGTTTGAATGGCAACGTAAAGTTCTTGCTCTTTAATGGGTTTAAGAATATATCCAAAGGGGGATGTCAGCGTTGCTCGCTCGACAGTACTTTGATCGGAGTGCCCGGTGACGTAGATAATCGGGATTTGCAAATGATGCCAAATTTGCTCTGATGCCTGGATACCATCTATTTCACCGCGTAATCTGATATCCATTAAAATCAAGTTTGGGCGTAATTCAGTTGCTTTTGCAATTGCCTCTTCGGCAGAATCGGCAATATCTAAAACAACATATCCTAAAGACTCTAAAGTTTCTTGTAAGTTGATAGCAAGGATATATTCATCTTCAACAACAAGGACTCGAACTGTCTCTTTTGTGTGCGTGTTTGGTGAGAGGTCAATTATGTTCATATCCGGCTGTTTGTAAAAGTAATTTTGAACTCTGTTCCTTGTTGAGAGTCAATTTCAAGTTTTCCTCTTAGCTGCTTGACTAAACCCTGGACAAGTGTTATACCCAGTGTTTTAGTTTTCTTACTATCAAAGTTTTCGGGTAAGCCAACACCATTATCTCTAATAATGAGTGTCAAAGTAGATGCGGGTTCTTGATAAAACTTAACCTCAATTTTGCCTCCACGATTACCAACAAAAGCGTATTTTAAAGCATTAGAAACCAGTTCATTAATAATCAAGCCACAAGGAATGGCGGTTTCGATGTCAAGGCTAGCATTATCAACTTGAATATGTAGTTGAATCTGGCTAGAACTGACATTATAGGAATCAAATAAATGAGTTGTTAAATCTGGAATGTATTGAGCGAAATCAATATCAGCGAGGTCTTCAGAACGGTATAGTTTTTCATGAACTAGGGCAATGGAAGCAATGCGGTTTTGGCTATCGCGCAAAATAGCTGTCACCCCAGGATCTTGTGTTCGTCTGCATTGCATTTGCAACAAACTGCTGACAATTCCTAAATTGTTCTTAACACGATGATGAATTTCTTTGAGTAATACTTCCTTTTCTTTTAAAGAGGCTTTGATTTTTTCTTCCGCTTGCTTTTGCTCGGTGATATCTTGTTGGATAGCCACAAGGACACTTCCATACTCAGGATGTTCAAAAACGGAAGCGGTAGCGCTACACCAGAATGGAGTGCCATCTTTTTTAATATTATAAATTTCATAGATTACTTCACTGTGTTCTAAAACAGCAGTGCTAATCGCCTGATTAACATCTTCAGGTGTATTATTTTCATCACCATAGTTGACGATCGATACATGCTGACCGATTAATTCACCAGGCTCATAACCAAACATCTGCTCGAATTTAGGATTGGCGTAGACAAACACGCCATCTGTTGCACGAACTAGGCAAATTCCCTCCGCCATGTTGCGGGTAATGACTGCTTGCAACTCTAACATTTGTTCAGCGCGTTTGCGATCGCTGATTTCAACTACAACAATGCCCATGCTAATAGGTTCATCAGCTTCAGACTGAATTGGAAAATAGGAAGCTAGCCAAGTTCTGATTACACCTGGAAATTTTGGGGTTTCTCCACTGATTTCCAAATCTAAAATTGGTTCACCTGTTGTTAAGACATGTCGAAAGAGTTGCTTTTGCTTTGGTGCAATATCAGGGACAATCTCCCACGGTGTCTTACCAATATGCTCTGCTGCGGGAATGCCATTAATTTCTGCTAATGCTTCATTAATCAATGAATAACGCAGTTCCCGATCGAGAATGGTTATACCAACAGGTGCATTATTGATGAAGGTATCCAATAACTTTTGCTTGTGAGCTACTTCTCGCTCTAGAATCTTGCGTTCTGTGATATCAATCGCCACTCTACCCACTAGCTTTTGTGCAGACAATCCGAGAATCGGGAATTTGTATACCAAGAACTCACCGAGGGAACCGTCTGGTTGAGGAGCAAATTCAATCACCTCAATTGCCTGATTTGTCTCTATGACTGTGCGAAGGTGATCGAAATGCTGCCTAGCAATTTCATCTGGGTAGAGGTCAGAAATATATTGCCCAATCACCTGTTCGGGTAGTAATTTAAATGTCCGCAGGTATGTTTGATTTAAGTAAAGTACACAGCCATCTGTATCAGTGATGCAAGCTAGCACTGGGCTGTTGTTCATAAATGCCTGAAATCGGGCTTCACTTTCTTGCAAAGCTGCTTCTGCTTGCTTTTGCTCACTTACATCAATAATTACTCCTAACATCCGTACAGGTTCGCCTGCTTCGTTGTAAGCAGCACGCCCTTTTCCCGTGAGCCAGCGAACCCTGCCATCGGGATAAATCACTCGATATTCAGCTTGAAAATTAATATGTTGTGCCAGTGCATTTGATACAGTCTGTTCAATTCCGTCAACATCCTCTGGATGCACGCGATCGCGCCATAATTGATAGCTGGCTGATATTTCTGGCTCTAAACCTAACAAACGAAAATGGTTGTCGTTCCAGATAACTTCGCCTGTTTGAACATTCCAATCCCAAAGACCGATGTGATTAAATTCCAACGTTAGTCTCAGTTGTTCTTCACTTTTGGCTAAGGCTGCTTCGGCTTGTTTGTGTTCGCGTAGTGCGGCTTGTCGATCGCTGATATCTCGATGAGTACCAGTGATTCGCAGAGGATTACCATCTGCATCTCGCATCACAACCTTGCCGTAGTTGGCAATCCATTTGCATTCGCCCGATTTAGTGCAAAGTCGATAGTCAAATTTGTACGGTATTGAACTATCCTTGAAATGAGCTGCCAAGATTTTCTTTGTCCAAGGTAGATCGTCTGGATGAACTAATCGCTCCCAAGTACTCAAATTCTGTGGGAGTTCATCAAAGCGGTATCCGAGCATTTCTAAATAGCGAGGGCTGTAATACACCTCTCCAGTCAAAAAATTCCAGTCCCACAAACCATCCCCAGAAGCCTCAAGGGCTAATTGTAGTCGTTCCTCGCTTTCTCGGAGAGCTATTTCTGCCCGTTGCTGCTCTTTTTCACCATCCTTCCGGGCAGTAATATCCGTGATTCGTACTAGTTGCATCACAGTACCAGCGACCGTAATTTGTTTGGTTGCGATGTTTCCCCAAAAGGATTTGCCCTGCTTAGTAATATATTCAACTTCTCGACTGCAAAACCCTTGCTGGTGAATTTCTTGTATAAAGGTGGCAATCTCATCGGAAGTAAACGGTTGTTTTTGCAGAGTGTTACCTTTAATGTTAATTAATTCGGCTTTGCTAGAGGCTGCAAATAGCTTCACTGCTCGATCGTTACAGTCAGCGATCAGTAATGTTTCAACATCTACCAAAAAAAGTGCATCAGCGGATTCGTTATAAACAGCTTCTAGCAGGTCACGACTACGGATTATTTCTAACTCATTTTGTTTACGTTCTGTAATATCTAGAACCGCTCCCAATAGCTTAACTGGCTGCCCTTGAGCATCATAAGCTATCTCTGCTTTCGACTCAACGTAGCGCACCGAACCATCAGGTCGGATAATTCGATACTCAAGATTGAAAGGGGCTTGTTGAGCGTAGTCTGTCGTAGACATCGCCTGTTCCAGTTGAGCCTCTATCCAGGCGCGATCGTCTGGATGAACTATTTGGAGAAGTTCCGTCTGGCTGGGTTCGCCTTGAGTGGGATTTAGACCAGAGATGCGAAAGGTTTCCATTGACCAGGAGCGCTTTTTCGTTTCTAAATTCAATTCCCAACTGCCTACATGGGCGATTTGTTGAGTAGTGGCTAGCAGTGCTTCACTTTGTTGGAGTTTTTCTTTAGCCTGTTTGAGTTCGGTAATATCTCGCCCTTCTGGAATCAACAAAACAATTTGACCTGTCTCATCTAAAAGCGGACGGAGTGAAAAATCGATTGTTGCTACCCGATTATTTGCACCGAGAACATCAACTTCATAGCGGATAAACTCTCCTTGGGCTGCACGAGCGATCGCTTGTTTTAATTCTGCTTGAGTTTGCGGTGAAATTGTCCACCAGTGTGCTTCCCAAAAAGGGCGATTGATTACATCTTCTAGTTTCAGTCCGGCAAAACTTAGCGCCGTCTGGTTCGCCTCCAGTAAAATGCCAGCTGGCGTTAGCAGTCCGATGAACTGGAAAGTATTATTGAAGATGGCACGGAAACGGCGATCGCTTTGGTGCAATTTGGCAGTGCGTTCTTGTACCTTGGCTTCTAACTCAGTGTTGAGGGTTTGGAGGTTGTGATAGAGTTCGGCTTGTTGGATAGCGATCGCTAGTTGCACCGTCAGTGAAGAGAGCAATTCTACCTCAAATGTCTGCCATTGTCGCGGGGCAGAACATTGATGTGCAATAAATAACCCCCAAAGTTCAACTGTTTGAGTCTCCTTGCTCTCAAACAAAATCGGGACAACTAAATTCGCCTTCACCTGAAACTGTTCCAAAAGTTGAATATGGCAATCACTTAAACCTGCTTCGTAGATGTTTGTCGCCGCCCAAATTTTTCCTCGGCGATATTCTCCCCCCTGATTTTCCTGAAAACAGGTATCTTCAATCTGCATTCCGAAGATTGGTGTCCATTGGGGTAATACCGACTCCGCGACGATGTTGCCCCGCATTTGAGGCGTAAATTGATATAGCAGTACTCGATCGGCGCTCAGTAACTGGCGGACTTCTTGAACACTCGTGGCAAGGATATCTTCAAGCCTCAACGATTGGCGAATATTAAGAGCGATCGCTCCTACTAACTTTTGTTGTTCCTGTTGTTGTTTTAGCTGCCGCATTAGCTGCATCTGCTCGATCGCCCCATGAACCGCTCGACGTAAATTATCAGAAGTCAGTTTTCCCTTGACTAGATAATCTTGCGCCCCATTCTTGATGGCTTGGACTGCGATCGTTTCGTCTCCCTGCCCAGTCAGTAGAATTACTGAAATTTGGCTGTTAGAAGTTTGCCTCTGTAGCTGAGTAAGAAATTCCAGCCCATCTAAATCTGGTAATCGATAGTCCAACAAAATCACATCTGGTATTTTCTCTTGACAAGCTTGTAGCGCCTGATTGCCAGATTCAAATTCGGAAATATCATAAGTGTAGCGATCGTCCCGCTCTAGGAAGCGTCGATACAAAGCTCTATCTTCAGCAGAGTCTTCTACAAAAAATATAGTTGTCATGTTGTCGGCCTCCTAAAGACAGCTGCGGGAGTGAGGAGTGGGGGAGCAGAGGAGCAGAGGAGCAGAGGAGCAGAGGAGCAGGAGGCAGGGAGATGAGGGGGTAGGGAGCAGGGAGCAGGGGTAGAATAACTCCTAACTCAGCACTCATTACTCATTACTCAACACTGTTTTGCCCAATGACAAATGCCCCATGCCCCAGTCCCCAGTCCCCAGTCCCCAATGCCCCATGCCCCCTAAATTAGCAAATTCGGACTTTTTCTCGATCGCAGACTACTATTTTTAGTCGTATAAACGCATAATAGAATAGTGACTGATCTGTTCGCCCCTTTACAATCTCTCAAACAAGGTGACTGGTTCAAGCTGATCTGCGGAGCCAGCTTCCAGCATTTGCCGGCAGTCAGAAGTTTAACGTTAGCCTATACTTTGGCGGGCGCTGACTGCATAGATGTTGCAGCTGATCCAGCAGTAATTGCAGCAGCGCAATCAGGGCTACAAGCAGCCAAATCTCTGGCTCAGGATGCCCAAAAGCGAGGCTTTGACTACAAAGGCAATTTACCGTTTTTGATGGTCAGCCTAAACGATGGAGAAGACCCCCATTTTCGCAAAGCAGAATTTAATCCTCATGAGTGTCCTACAGACTGCCCTAGACCCTGCGAACGGATTTGTCCGGCACAAGCGATTGTGTTTGACAGTATCAAAGAAGACTTTTCAGGAGTAGTATCCGAAAAGTGTTATGGCTGCGGTCGTTGCATTCCAGTTTGCCCTTATGGTATAATTTATACAGCTTCATACGTGACAACGCCAGGAGCGATCGCGCCATTGGTAATGTCAACGGGAGTAGATGCCGTAGAAATCCATACAAAAGTCGGGCGATTGGCAGAATTTGAGCGATTATGGCTAGCAATTTCACCGTGGGTTGATAAACTAAAGTTACTAGCCATCAGCTGTCCTGATGGTGAAGGGATGATTGATTACTTAAGAACGCTCTACGAGAAGATTGCCCCATTCAAGGGTGCTTTAATTTGGCAAACCGATGGTCGTCCGATGAGTGGTGATATTGGCGATGGCACCACAATAGCCGCAGTGAAATTAGGGCAAAAAGTTTTGGCAGCTAAGTTACCAGGATATGTGCAGTTAGCAGGTGGCACAAATAAGTATACCGTTGCTAAGTTAAAGGCAATGGAACTACTCAAAGATTTTGGATTGCCGATTTTAGATTTTAGATTAGAAGAAGCTAATCCACAATCTAAAATCCAAAATCCAAAATCCAAAATTTCTGGGGTCGCCTACGGTAGCTACGCCCGCGTACTGCTGTCACCAATTCTCGAACAGTTAGAGAATAAGGAGGTAAGTAACACCAATATGAAGGCGACTGTTCGCCTAGAAGAAGATGAAGTATTGCTTTGGCAAGCTGTAGAACTTGCCCATTCTCTCGTTTCCCAGATCAAGTCACAGCAGGAGCGTTAATTGCTCGTTCGGAAAAATCCCCAGAGCGGGTTCTCCTGCACGCAAATGTCCTCGCTATCTCTAAAAACGTCACCATAGAACGCATGACGATTACAGACGATCTCCAAAAGTTATTAGACATTTTGCCCCAAGACCTGCAACAAGTACTAGAGAGTCATCCCAAACGAGATAGTTTAGTAGAAGTGGTCTTGGATTTGGGTCGTCGCCCAGAGGCTCGCTTTCCTAATCAAGCTGAGTATTTGAGCGAAGTACCCGTTACTCAAGAACAAATAGATGATTGCATTCAACGAGTCGGAATCTTTGGCGGAGATAATCGGGCAGGAATTGAGCAAACTTTGCATCGGATCAGCGCTATTCGCAACCGCACTGGTAAGATTATTGGCTTGACCTGTCGCGTTGGTCGAGCCGTATTCGGAACCATTGGCATGATCCGTGATTTGGTAGAAACTGGTAAATCGATTCTCATGCTGGGGCGTCCAGGCGTGGGTAAAACTACCGCCTTACGGGAAATAGCCCGTGTTTTAGCTGACGATCTGCATAAGCGAGTGGTGATTATTGACACCTCCAACGAAATCGCTGGCGATGGTGATGTTGCTCACCCCGCCATTGGTCGCGCCAGACGGATGCAAGTGGCTCATCCAAACGAACAGCATCAGGTGATGATTGAGGCAGTGGAAAACCACATGCCAGAGGTCATTGTTATTGATGAAATTGGCACGGAACTGGAAGCTTTAGCGGCTCGTACCATTGCAGAACGGGGCGTACAGTTGGTAGGTACTGCCCACGGAAATCAGATCGAAAATCTGATTAAAAACCCCACCCTGGCTGATTTAGTTGGGGGTATCCAAGCTGTGACCTTGGGAGACGATGAAGCCAGACGGCGAGGCTCTCAAAAGACTGTTTTGGAGCGGAAAGCCCCACCTACCTTTGAAATTGCTGTGGAAATGTTGGAACGCCAACGCTGGACAGTACACGAAAGTGTTGCTGACACCGTAGATAATCTGCTGCGGGGGCGTCAGCCTACTCCACAAACGAGAACCGTTGATGACCACGGCAAAATCGCGGTTACAAGGCAGTTAGCTGTTGTCAACGGTCGTGGTGGACAGCTAGGAACAGTAGAGGATTCTTTCCCACCGGCGCGACCGTCTAATGGCTGGCGTTCATCTGGACAAATGGTTGCACTACCCCAATTGCCTGTAGAGCGGGTAACTGGGCGCAGTGAGTTTGACCGTTTGCTGGATGAATCCTTCAATTATTCTGAGAGCATTGATTTTGATGCTGTTACCAGACACCCAGGGCCCAATGGTGAAGATTTGCCATTGCACGTTTACCCTTATGGCGTTAGCCGTCACCAACTGGAACAGGTGATTAGCGTGCTAACTTTGCCCGTACTATTGACAAAAGATATAGATAGTGCTGATGCAATTTTAGCACTGCGATCGCACGTCAAAAACCACGCCAAATTACGCCAAATGGCCAAAGCTCGTCATGTACCCATCCACATGATTAAGTCCAGCACCATTCCCCAAATTACCCGTGGTTTGCGGCGGTTGCTGAATATTGACGACCCAGAGATGGCCGATGATAGAGAACTACAATTGTTTTTGCACAATGGTAGCGATGATGAGATGGATGCTCTTGAAGAAGCTAGACTTGCCGTTGAGCAAATTGTGATTCCTAAAGGACAGCCAGTCGAGTTATTGCCACGTTCTCCCCAAGTTCGCAAAATGCAACATGAGTTGGTAGAACATTATCGCCTCAAGTCGCATAGTTTTGGCGAAGAACCAAATAGAAGATTACGGATTTATCCGGCGTAACTTTAATAACTTTACCAAAAACTTTACTTACGATGTACACACAAGCCTTTGTCAAGGTAATTTACGGTTAGTCTCGTAGATAGCCCCTGAGATACCTCACCCTGTCCTATCCTGACTAAGGATAAGACAGGGTGAGGTTTTGGAGGACTTTTGGGTAATCGGATAACTTATGTGTACAGCGTAACCTTTTAGGAGAAAAGTTTATGGATTTGGAAAGCGCTTTAACTATCAAAAATCGCCAAAATCGTGATCTACACTCAAGCTAATAGTCCAATTTTCTCGCCCTAATTCGCTGTTATCATCAACATTACGCAGCGTCTCATAGACAAAGAATTCGTAAAGAGTGAGTAAGCCCTAATTCACTCAATCTTGCATTTTTTTAAACATCTGTTACATTACTTTACAGACAGTTATAACTGCTACAACACTTGAATTTTGGAGTTATGCTCATGTCAGATTTTAAGAATTCTGCGTCTATTGTTTCAGAAGATCCTAATGCTGTGCGTTTTGGCTTCACTCCTCAGAGTGAAAATTGGAATGGTCGTCTTGCAATGATTGGTTTTATCTCTGCAATTTTAATTGAAGCTTTTTCTGGTCAAGGGCTACTCCATTTCTGGGGTATCCTCTAAATTGGCGATCGCAGGGTAGAACTGCTATACTACCCTGCAAAATTCTCTATATTCTACGCCAGTCATTCGTTTCTAACATCTGGCGGCTATTGCCATTGGTGCAAAATATCAGATTTTTCCGGTTAAGCCAAAATATAAGTGAATAATTACTTTACATTGAATATGTATAGCTAAAACTCATGGAACTACCCCAACGCGTATCAGTCCGCTACAAAGACGCGTCCTTCAACACCAATGAAATCCGCTTGAGAACTTTTCGGCTTGGGTTGCAAATATGGGATGAACAAACTAAACCCAGAAAAACAGAGCTTTATCAGTTTATATCGTCTTGCTTAAAACAAGTTGACCGCCAAGATCGTTTTATGTTTTCTCTGTTGTTCATAGAATTAACAGACCTCATCCGCAACTCTTCTCTGGAAAGAGGAACGAAAGAGGTTCTGATTAAAACAGCTTTTAGAGAATTTGCTTATGCGATAACAGACTTTGAAGACGTTGCCAAATAAGGCTAGTTATGGGGATGTTGGAATTGCGTAAGCGTAGGCATCACCTTAAAGCCATCTGACCTAGTTGAGTGGGATATCTATAGTAAACAGCTTTCTAATCAAATTAGTTTTTTAGCTAAATGCGCGGATGGGTAGGTGTTGAGGAAGGGGGGAATACAAAAATAGCTGAATTGCCCTATATGTAAGGTTTTGAGGGCTGTAGCATCTTCAAACCATCCGCGCACCTTATGTAGACTGAGTTTCAGCTATTTACATTTAGCACAATTGCCACTCCTTATGTTATGATTTTTGCATTCGCGCTATTGAACCTTGAAAACCAAATAACACAAGTCTTTCAGACGCCTGCATCGCAATCAACTAAAATCCCTATTAGGGATTGAAACAGAAGAAGAGTGGACTGCTGAATACCGCTCAAAATCGCAATCAACTAAAATCCCTATTAGGGATTGAAACATTATATTAGTATCTGCTGATTCAATATTAAGATCGCAATCAACTAAAATCCCTATTAGGGATTGAAACTTTTACCTGCATAAATATATCCTTTGCTCAAAAGAGAATCGCAATCAACTAAAATCCCTATTAGGGATTGAAACGAAGACAATAGTGTATTGGCACTCATTGGCACTATCGCAATCAACTAAAATCCCTATTAGGGATTGAAACATTAGATTCAAAAACTAGTACAACTGAACCCCTCCAAGATCGCAATCAACTAAAATCCCTATTAGGGATTGAAACACGTTGAGAAATTCTTTCATCAAGTTGTTCGATATCATCGCAATCAACTAAAATCCCTATTAGGGATTGAAACTGTAATATTGAATCGTGAACAGACGCTCGTCAGCGATGCGTATCGCAATCAACTAAAATCCCTATTAGGGATTGAAACTGTAATATTGAATCGTGAACAGACGCTCGTCAGCGATGCGTATCGCAATCAACTAAAATCCCTATTAGGGATTGAAACACGATCGCTCCTTTTCCAGGTGATAGCGACCAACAGCATCGCAATCAACTAAAATCCCTATTAGGGATTGAAACTTGTAAGTGCCGCCACTAGTTAAAGCAGCTTCAACAGATCGCAATCAACTAAAATCCCTATTAGGGATTGAAACCGCATGAAGGCGCGATCGCGTTTGAGGATAATCGGATCGCAATCAACTAAAATCCCTATTAGGGATTGAAACACATCGGCAACCGCCAATGATTTCCAGATTGGATCGCAATCAACTAAAATCCCTATTAGGGATTGAAATAGGATCATAGCTTATGAATACAATTGTTTATCATCCTGATTACTACCGCATAATTGAGCGCGTCTCTAATGGATGGTTATTTAAGAAAGGTGAATTATTTCACACAACATTACCATTTGCTGTTGACATGAGCGACTTTGAGCTTCTGTACGGCATCAGCAAGCAACAGGTAGCGGTTGAGCTACGCAAAATTAACAGCGACAAAGCTGGCTATTACCTGGCTGATCTCCGTAACAAAAAATATTACTACTGTGGGACTGAGCCAGTGGGAGTAAAAAGTAAGTTACTAGACTTAGGAATTGGACGGGAAGATCCAACGACCGCAATCAACTAAAATCCCTATTAGGCATTGAAACAGAAACTCTCAGAGCCAGAATCGATGTTGTAGAGATCGCAATCAACTAAAATCCCTTTAGGCATTGAAACTTTTCTTCTATCGTCTTGGTGCGATCGCCTGATGGTGCAATACGATCGCAATCAATATCCCTATCAGGTATTGGAACGAAGTATACCGAGAGCTAGCCTCTGAAAATAGTATTAAAAATTACAAAAATTATTTCAAGGGTCATTCCACATCCAGCTTGAGGGCTGTGATATTATAGGAGACTGCTGCATACATTTTAGAAAAACTAGAAACTGAATCGACCATGGCCCTCACGCAACTGCGGAAACAAGAAATAATCTCCAACTACCAAGTTCACGAAACTGACACTGGCTCGGCCGATGTCCAAGTCGCTATGCTAACTGAGCGCATTAACCGCCTCAGCGAACATCTCCAAGCAAATAAAAAAGACCATTCTTCCCGAAGAGGACTGTTGAAGCTAATCGGACAGCGTAAGCGTCTTCTAGCTTATATATCGCAGGAAAGCCGGGAAAAATATCAAGCTTTGATTGCTCGTCTCGGTATTCGTGGATAGGACTACTGCTTATGTCTGCTGAAGAATCTGAACGCAGTCGTTTGCCTTTTGAACCGAACAAAAAGCGCCAAAAACCCGCAAAAGCTCAAAGTAAACCAGCAGCACAGCCCCAAGAATCTGTCAAAAAGGCTGATAAAAAAGTGGTTTACACCAAACAAGAGATGGCAATTCCCCAAGTAGTCAGCCAACGGATGATCCGACGGGTAGCTGGGTTCTCTGGTGTACCAACAGCTTTGGGCATTAGCGCTTTGGTTGCTAGCTATCTGCTTGCTGCCTACTCTGATATCCGACTACCTCCCATCGCCGTGTTATTGGTGAACATGGGATTATTTGGTTTGGGGGTTTTAGGGATAACTTATGGCGTTCTCTCTGCCTCTTGGGATGAAGAAAAAGTCGGAAGTTTTCTGGGTTTGGGTGAGTTCAACACCAATTTGGGACGAATGGTGGCGGCTTGGCGCGAAACTCGGCAAAAAAACTTATGATGAACGGCGCTCAGGTATTAAGTAACTGTGATATTGGGTAAATGAAAAAGTTAATGTTGAAGTTGAAATTCGATCGCTTCAACATTGCTAGTTAAAATTTTAAAATATTTTTTATACCTGATATCTAGTTATTTAGCAGTAAAAATACTGACTGAGCGCTACATTCTATCTATTTATTTTGTAAACAAATTTTATTTTTAACTATTTGTAATTAGGCCAATAGGCAACAATAAAGTTAGCCTATTCACATAAAATTTTACTCAATTAATCAGGAACTTTCAGATGATTATAGTAATGAAAAGTGGTTCCCCAGAGGCGGAAATAAACCGCATTGATGAGGAACTTAGTAGCTGGGGGCTAACTCCAGAAAAAATTGTAGGTCAACACAAAGTAGTTATTGGTCTAGTAGGTGAAACCGCCAGCTTAGACCCGTTACAAATTCAGGAACTTAGCCCCTGGATTGAGCAGGTGTTACGGGTAGAGCAGCCTTACAAACGAGCTAGCCGTCAGTACCGCCACGGCGAAGCTTCAGATGTGGTGGTTAATACTCCTGATGGAGCGGTAGTATTTGGCGAACATCAGCCTTTGGTAGTCGTTGCTGGCCCCTGCTCCGTAGAAAATGAAGAAATGATTGTAGAGACGGCGCGGCGCGTCAAGGCTGCTGGAGCCGCGTTTTTGCGCGGAGGGGCATACAAACCCCGGACTTCACCTTATGCCTTCCAAGGACACGGCGAGAGTGCTTTAGATTTATTAGCGAAGGCGCGGGAAGTTAGCGGACTAGGTATTATTACAGAAGTGATGGATGCGGTAGACCTGGAGAAAATTGCCGAAGTTGCTGACGTGATTCAGGTGGGGGCAAGAAATATGCAAAATTTCTCCTTGCTCAAAAAAGTGGGAGCGCAACCGAAACCAGTTCTGTTGAAGCGGGGAATGGCAGCTACTATTGAAGATTGGTTGATGGCAGCCGAGTATATTTTGGCATCTGGCAATCCCAATGTAATTTTGTGTGAAAGGGGAATACGCACCTTTGACCGTCAGTATACGCGAAATACACTGGATTTATCGGTAGTGCCAGTGTTGCGAAAACTGACTCACCTGCCAATCATGATTGACCCCAGCCACGGCGTAGGTTGGTCTGAGTTTGTGCCTTCAATGGCAATGGCTGCGATCGCAGCTGGCACAGATTCCCTGATGATAGAGGTTCACCCTAATCCTGCCAAAGCTTTATCCGACGGGCCCCAATCTCTGACACCAGACCGTTTCGATAACTTGATGCAAGAATTGGCAGTAATTGGTAAGGCGGTGGGACGCTGGCAACAACCAGCTGTAGCTCTAGCTTAAAATTCAGTTGCAACTTATTGCTAGGCATAAATAAATTAAAGTTTGTAGTCAGGACTTGAGTTTTGATAAATCTGAAGAAGCGGAAAATCGCTCACTACAAACTAAGATTTTCTTAGATGTTTAATTATGCCTAACTATTTATTAGACCTCTTGCAAAAGTCTCTAACACCCCACCCCCAACCCCTCCCCGCTTGCGCGGAGGGGAGACAAAGCGTAGCTTTGGCGGGGTGGGGTTCTTTCTTATTTTTGATTTATGCAAGAGGTCTATTGTAAAAGTGAAATAATTCCCCTTTAGAATATTTCTAAAGGGGGATTTTTAAACACTAACTAAAGCTATGAAAAAAGAAATCTGCAATCAATATTGATAGACAATATTTTTTGCAATTGTAAAACTTCTTATCTATATACAGAGCGAGCAGGTATCCAGCGGCGACCACGATTTGTTTGCACCCAACGTCCAGGAACCACTATTCTCCTTCTCGCTTGAACAGGGGTATGAACTCTAAATCGTACTGGTCTTCTGATTATTCTAGCTGGAACCGATCGCCTAACTGGTCGTCTGATTTGAGCATCAGCTTGAAAAGGAATAAAGGTAACAGCAATTGGTAAAATCAGTGCCGCACTAGCAAGCATTCTTTTAATACTCATTCGCAAACTTCCCTTTTATGATATTGGCATCAAAGAGATTAATAGTTGCCAAAATATTAATCTCTTTGACAAATAAATACTAGGATTGAAAAGAGCTATTCACTAGTGAGAAAGGTCATTAGTTGAACCGTGACTAATGTCATGGATAAAAATTGTAAAGATGACTCGC
Organism: Nostoc sp. DedQUE04; assembly: GCF_034530995.1. Classification (NCBI taxonomy): domain Bacteria; kingdom Bacillati; phylum Cyanobacteriota; class Cyanophyceae; order Nostocales; family Nostocaceae; genus Nostoc; species Nostoc sp. DedQUE04. The sequence continues at coordinate 44,967 of NZ_JAVRCA010000034.1, forward strand.
TATTGAATAAAACTATTTTTACAAGGTAGAACTGTTAATACTGAAAACTCCGATTCTGATGTTTGGGGCAGTGCCTATCTGACGGCAATACGGTTACTGCAATTCAATTTTGCCACCTGAAAAAAAGGGACGGGTAAAATACCCATCCCAGAAAATTCACTTTTATTCAATTGATAGAAAACGATCGCAAAACTTTTATTGCACTTGGGTGGGGAAAGCACCAGGTTGCACAGCTATGTTAAGATTCTGCCCATTGCGACGTAATTCCATACGTAAATCGCTCCCGACTTGGCTATTTTCTACTGCCCTTTGGACACTGCTGGCATCTGTGACTGCTTGACCTCCAAGGGTTTGAATCACATCACCAGCACGTATCCCTGCTTTAGCGGCTGGTGAATTTGGTACAACTTTTACAACCAATACACCTTTATCTTCATTCACACTCAAACCGCTATTAGGATCTGAGTTGATATTTTGTTTTAGCTGAGGTGTTAACCCCACCATCTGAATTCCCAAGTAAGGATGTTGTACTTTACCTGTAGCTATTAGTTGACTGGAAATGTGTTGTGCTGTGTTGATAGGAATAGCAAAGCCTAATCCTTGTGCCCCTTGAATAATGGCAGTATTCATGGCAATTACCTGGCCGCGAGAATTTAGCAAAGGCCCGCCGGAGTTACCGGGATTAATTGCTGCGTCGGTTTGAATATACTCTACTCGCTTATCAGGAGCGCCGATTAGATTGCTACTGCGTCCGGTGGCACTAATGATTCCGGTAGTTACTGTATTATCTAATCCAAGGGGGTTGCCGATCGCGATCGCCCATTCTCCGGGTTGCAGTTGATCTGAGTTACCCAAGGCTACTAACGGAAGATTATCTGCCTGAATCTTCACAACAGCAACATCGGTCAACTCGTCTTTTCCTAATACCTTTCCTTTAAAGCTACGCCCATCCTTGAGTGTTACTGTTACGGTATCAGCACCATCAACTACGTGAGCGTTGGTAAGAATACGACCATCGGCACTAATAATAAAACCTGAACCTGTACCCCGTTCTACGCGATCCTGTTGTTGCGGTATTTGAGAACCAAAAAAGCGTTGGAAGAGTGGATCGTTAAATTCATCTGGTAACTGGGTTTTTACGGTTCGGGAAGAGTCAATTCGCACTACAGCAGGCCCTACCTTTTGCACCACCTGGGTAACAAAGTTAGGATCTGTGCCTGCTGGTATTGGAGGAGCAGCATTTACTCGACTTACTGCCAAATTAGATGCATTTTCAGACACCTGCTGAGAGTGTCCAGCTATATAACCGCCTGCCAATGTCATCCCCGATCCCAGCAGCACCAGCGATAGAGAGGCGGCAGCTTTTCGCCAGGGTTTATAATATTTGGCATCAGCAGTGTTATGTAAAATGCTATTTGATGGGTGTTCTCTGTCGCGAGATTCGTTTTGCATTGCTGTCTGGAAGGATATTTAGATGTATTACTAATGTAGATATGATTTATGACAGTTTTGTTGCAAAGGTATTGCGTTGTTGTGAAAGCTTTGGTATTTTATTGAACCGTATTGGAATATAGTCATTAGTAGAGACCTACATCGCTGCGTACTCTTTACCAAACTTAGCATTAGACATCTTACAAAAGTAACAAATGCCAAGATGTTGGGGAAAGGTTAAAGGTTAAAGGGGAAGGGAAAATTCCATCCTTTCCCCTTTAACCCTTCCCCTTTACCCGACTTCTGCAAGAAGTCTACTCTTCATCATGCCTGAAGGAATGAAAATGGCACAGGGGAAAATTTTACTTAAATCTGACACTTTATGGACAAGTGTTAAAGAACGAACTGAATATGCTTTGCAATGCGGGGCGCTACTCTCGATTCCGACAGAATTTGAATTTGTTGAACAGGATGGCGTGCGCTTTTTGGTACGGATTTTATCTAACCTGAATCGCAAAAAAGTAGCGAAGGATAAACAGAAAAAACAATCTGTTACTTCTGGTGTAGAGTTTAATCCTTTTTTGCCCTACGAAGAAGATTTATTTGTGGCGGATATCTCCGATACCCATGTATGTATTTTAAATAAATTCAATGTTGTAGATTATCATCTGCTAATTATCACCCGTGGTTTCGAGGAACAAGAAAGCTTACTCACCCTGGAAGATTTTACGGCTATGTGGGCGTGTTTGGCTGATTTCGATGGTTTAGCATTTTACAACAGTAGCAAAACCGCAGGTGCTAGTCAGCGACACAAGCACTTACAATTAGTACCTCTACCACTTGCCCCTTCAGGGTTGCAAATACCGATTGAAACTTTACTAACATCAGCACAATTTCAATCGAACCCACCTTCAGCAAAACTTCCTTTTGTACACGCTTTCGCACCATTAAATTCTAATTGGGTGCGATCGCCATTGGCAGGGGGTCAAGCAACATTGGAACTTTATCACACTTTGCGTCACGCTGTCGGTTTAGATGACAAGCAGTCTGGTGCTTACAATCTGTTAGCGACACGAGAATGGATGTTAATCGTACCGCGATCGCAAGAGCATTTCCAATCTATCTCTGTGAATTCATTAGGATTCGCTGGTGCGCTGCTGGTGCGAAACGCAGCAGAAATGGAGATTCTCAAAACCCAAGGGCCGATGACTATCCTCAAAAATGTTGCTGTATCCTAATACTTACGCATACTCTACGAATTCTTCTCTACGAGATAATTATCTTTAGTGGGAGTTTGACCAATTTGCAGCACACAAACTGCGGCAATCAGACAGAGAACGCCTGATAAAATAAACGCTTGTAAATAACTACCCGTCCAAGTTCTCAAAACTCCGGCTCCGAATGCGGCTGTAGCTGCACCAAGCTGGTGTCCTGCGACAATCCAACCGAACATCACGCCGACATTTTCTTTACCGAAGATGTTGGCAACAAGACGTACTGTCGGTGGTACGGTAGCAATCCAATCAAGTCCATAGAAGACGGCAAAAATGGAAAGTCCATAGAAGGAAAAGTTGAAACTGAAGGGCAAGAAAATCAAAGATAAACCCCGCAGTCCGTAGTACCAGCACAATAAGTAGCGATTGTTCCAACGGTCAGATAGCCAACCGGACATGGTAGTTCCAAAAAAATCGAATAGTCCCATAATTGCCAAAAGCCCAGCAGCCTTGACTTCAGGGATACCGTGGTCAATACAAGCAGGAATTAAATGAGTTCCAATTAACCCATTTGTGCTTGCGCCACAGATAAAAAAGCTACCAAATAACAGCCAGAAGTCTCGATTACGCATTCCCAGCCAAAGGGCGTTAAGAGTGGAAGCGATGGAATTTGCTCTAGGCTGTAATACTTCTACAGTTTCGCTGTTGTCGCCAAAGGCTCGCAAACCGACATCTGCCGGACGATCGCGCATAAAGACTGCGATCGCTGGAATAATTAGAAGTGCTGCACCAGTCAGAGCCAGAGCCGCAGTTCGCCACCCAAAGCGATCGGCTACTGAGGCTAACATCGGCAGAAACACTAGTTGCCCCGTAGCTGTACTGGCGGTTAATATCCCCAGAACTAGACCCCGCTTTTCCAGAAACCAGCGATTGACGACAATAGCACCCAAAACTAGGGCAATAACTCCGCTACCAGAACCGACAACTACACCCCACAGCAAAACTAGCTGCCAGGAAGCTGACATCAAAGTGGTTAAACCGACACCAAGCGCGATGACAGCAAGTGAGAATACCATCATCCGACGAATGCCGATTCGCTCCATAACTGTGGCAGCAAAAGGGCCAATTAATCCGTAAAGTACTAAGTTAATGGAGATTGCCAAAGAGATAGTCGCTCTACTCCAGCCAAACTCTTGTTCGAGAGGCACTATAAAAACCCCAGGAGCAGAGCGGATTCCGGCTGCCACCAGCAAGGCTAGGAATGTTAGACCCGCGACGATCCAGCCATAGTGGAACGAACGACGCGCTAGGAAGGAGGGTAAGGACATGGTTTGGAGGGGAGTAGGGAGCAGGGGGCAGAGGAGCAGGGGAGCAGGGGAGCAGAGGAGCAGGGGAGGCAGGGGGAGCAGGTTCAAAAACTCGTTGGCGAGTATCAAAGACTCGTCGGCGAGTATAAAAGACTCATTCACGAGTATCAAAGACTCGTCGGCGAGTATAAAAGACTCATTCACGAGTATCAAAGACTCGTTGGCGAGTATAAAAGACTCGTTGGCGAGTATTAAAGACTCGTTGGCGAGTATAAAAGACTCGTCGGCGAGTATAAAAGACTCATTCATGAGTATCAAACACTCGTCGGCGAGTATCAAAGACTCGTCGGCGAGTATCAAAGACTCATTCTCTATTCCCCATTTCCCATTGCCAATTTAGAGAGAACTACCCTGCATAAGGGTTGCCAATTCTGTCTACAGACACGTTAGAAGAGAATGGCAAACGACCTGGATTTAACCGTGGTTCGGCTGCATAACCCACAGGAACTAAAACAGCGATCGCTAAATCTGGATTATCTCCTGCACCAATCACTTGTTTTACTCGATCCTCAATCCAACCATTCATAAAACAAGTGGACAATCCTAGACTTTCTGCCGCTAGCACCAAATGGGTAGCGGCAATGATCGCATCTTTGATCGCATATTCGCGTCGCTTATCGCCTAGCGTTGCTTGAAATTGCGGAACGGCGGTTTTAAAGTAGTTTACTGTGCCTTCATTCCATGCCCCAGTTTCCAGTCCTTGCTCTATAATTGGGGCCAAGTTTTTTTCGCCTGCGTTAGGATCGGCGGCAAAAACGAAGGTTACAGGTGCTTGAACAATTTGCTGTTGATTAAAAGATGCTGCTGACAGTGCTGCCTTTTGCGCTTCATCTTGCACAAGAATAATTTGCCAGTCCTGGAGATTATAGCTGCTGGGTGCAGCTACGGTTAACTCTACCAGTTGCTTGAGCAGTTCTGGGGCGATGGGGTCTGTTTTAAAAGTTTTGATAGAACGACGTTGAGCGATCGCACTGGGTACATCTAAAGGTTGGGTTTGGATGATGGAACTCATGATATTCTCCTGATAGTTGGATTATAAGAGGGTTTCGGATTTTATATCTCAAGTGATTAAAAGCTCTAAAGAGCAGGACAATCCAAATATGTTCCTCTCTAATTGGCAATGTTAACTGGGTTAGAGATATGCTCGTGGATAATGCGCCATTGTCCCTCTCGCTTTTCCCATACAAGTGTCGCATGAGCCGTAATTCCAACCGCCTCATTCTTTATGGTGGTTGCTGTACTGTAGAAGATCAAAGCAGAGACGGTAATGTTATCACCTGGAAATATCTGAATATCCCCAACTGATTTAACTTGCCACTGGGTTATTGCTGTCATGAACGGCTTCCATATTTCCTCGTAGGATTGCCATCCTTGAATTCGAGTGGTCTGGGGTGAGAGGGTATCGAAGGCGAGGAATTGTTCATCTTGCCAGTAGAGATTGTCTAAAAGAGAAAAATCAAAGGATTTGTTGCCTGGACTAAACGCAGCTAGCCAATCGTTAACGCGTTCTTTGATTTTTACTGCATCTAAAGTATCTTTCATAGTTCACAACCAATTTTTACAATCATTTTACTGATGTTGTATCTGGGAAAAATCTAAAAATCCTCAGTTTGATTTGATACTTTAGAGTGCAGAAAGTGGGTTTTGATTATTTAGATGAGAAGAATTATACCAATTCTCTAAAATCTGGCAACAGATTCAAACCCCGAAACCCTGACCCTACCTGACTTTCTTAATTACGAATTACGAATTACGAATTACGAATTGGAATTAGGCATTGACCACCTGTTCGTTAGCAGGCGACCAAAATGGATAGTCTGTATATCCTTCTTCACCGCCGCCATAAAAGCTTGCTTGATTTGGTTCATTTAGTGGTGCATTCAAAGCCAAGCGTCGGGGTAAATCGGGATTTGAGATAAATAATGTGCCAAAGGCAACTAAATCTGCTGCTTTATTTGCCAGTACTGCATCACCTTTTTCACGGGTATAACCGCCATTGACGATCAGTGTACCTGTAAAGCGATCGCGTATATGGCTAGTGGGTACAATTATCCCGCCATGTCTAATATCTGCTTCTGTTGCCTCATAAATATGCAGATATGCCAAATTAAACTGGTTCAAGGCTTGAGCCGCATAACCAAATGTCTCCAGGGGATTGGAGTCATGCATATCGTTAAAAGTCCCACTGGGAGAGAAACGCACCCCAACTTGATTAGAATCCCACACACTAGTTACCGCCTCTGTCACTTCTACCAGAAATCGGGCGCGATTCTCAATCGAACCCCCGTATTTATCTGTGCGTTGATTCGTGCCATCCCGGAGAAACTGATCTATTAAATAACCATTAGCTGCATGAATTTCTACTCCATCAAACCCAGCCGCTAAGGCATTTGCGGCTCCCTGACGGTACTGTTCGACTATCTGGGGTATTTCCGAAGTTTCTAAAGCACGGGGAGTAACAAAGGGTTTTGGCCCCTCATAAGTTGAGGCATCACCTTTAGGAGCAATAGCAGAAGGTGCCACAGGTAAAACTCCATTCGGTTGTAAATCAGGGTGAGAAATCCTGCCTACGTGCCATAGTTGCAGAAAAATTCTGCCGCCGTGCTGATGTACGGCATCGGTTACTAACTTCCATCCCTCTACCTGTTCTGGTGAATGAATTCCTGGTGTCGCGGGATAGCCCTGTCCTTCAGGAGTTACCTGTGTTGCTTCAGAAATAATCAGTCCGGCGGAAGCACGTTGGACGTAGTAAGTAGCATTCAGTTGGTGTGGTACGTTTCCTTCACCTGCGCGGTTTCGGGTTAAGGGTGCCATCACTATCCGGTTAGGTAGTTCCAGATTTCCTAATTGGTAAGGAGAGAATAAGTCGATCTCAGTAGTCATTGGTTATATCTCCAAATTATTTTAGTCATTGGACATTGGGCATTGGGCATTGGGCATTGGTAACTCTTCCCCAGTCCCCATTCCCCATTCCCCAGTCCCCAGTCCCTAATCCCACACACTAAACAATCGATCGAATAACGCCACCATCTACCCGCAAAGCTGCACCATTAGTTGCCGATGCTACGGGACTAGAAAGGTAAACTACGATCGCTGCTACTTCTTCATTAGTTGCAAAGCGTTTGATTAAGGAACTTGGACGCACATTTTGAAAAAACTCCGCCTCAACGTCAGCGCGAGTAATACCGCGTTCCTGTGCCAGGTTGGTGATAAAATCTTCAACTCCTTCGGAACGAGTTGGCCCTGGGAGGACAGAGTTTACTGTAACTCCAGTCCCCACAGTCATTTCGGCTAAACCTCTGGCAATGGCAAGTTGTGCCGTCTTAGTTGTGCCGTAGTGAATCATTTCCACTGGGATCTGAATAGCAGATTCGCTGGAGATAAAAATTATCCGCCCCCAGTTTTGCTCTAGCTGCTTTTGCAGATATTGCCGACTCAAACGAACTCCACTGAGAACGTTAACCTCAAATATTTTTAACCAGTCTTCATCAGTAATATCAAAGAAGGTTTTTGGCTCATAAATACCCACATTGTTTATGAGTATATCAACGTGAGGAACCTCTTGAATGAGTTTCTCTATCCCTGATGCAGTGGCTGTGTCAGCAACAACACCAGAAACTTTTGCGTCGGGTGTAGAATGCTTAATTTTAGCGATCGCTTGAGCTACTCTTTCTTCAGACCGACCGTTGACAATTACTGATGCACCCTCTTGAGCTAACCCAAGAGCGATCGCCAAACCAATACCTGCGGTTGAGCCACTGACCAGTGCGGATTTACCATGCAATTTCAAGTCCATTTCGCTCTTTCCCCGTTATTTGAAACAAAATGATCTGGGATTGGGGATTGGGTACTGGGGACTGGGGAGAATGCGAGGGGGACAAGCACAAAGGTCTAAGCGCCGGAAGTCGGCGCTCAGAACTTTAGAAGAACAAGGAAGGGGGACAAAGAATATTCAACAAGTCTCTCCCCAATCCTCAGTCCCCAGTCCCCAGTCCCTAATCCCCTTAACTTAAATTAAAGATGCTGTGCTAAGGTCTTATTCAAGGTAGTTTTTGGAACCGCCCCGACGACAGTATCAACCTGGCGACCTCCTTTAAAAACCATCAATGTCGGAATGCTGCGAATTCCATAGTGGCTAGCGACAGTAGGATTTTGATCTGTGTTCAACTTCACAAATTTCACCTGTCCTTCGTATTCAACAGCAACTTCATCGACGACTGGGCCCACCATCCGGCAAGGGCCGCACCACGGTGCCCAAAAGTCTACTAATACCGGAATTTCACTTTCCAAGACTTCTTGCTTGAATGTGGCTTCTGTGACGTTTGTAATGGATGACATAAATTGCCTTCCTACTTAATTCTATAATTCGATAATATCGAATAATAAAAATATATGCCACCTGATGAGATAATGCAACTATGAGATTCCTTTATCATCCAGATAGAAAAAATATTTCTTTACCAGGCGTGTTGTATGCATTGGGCGATCCGGTGCGGCTAGAGATTGTGCGGCTGTTAGCGAGTGAGGGGGAACAATGCTGTGCGAAGTTTGATTTTGCGATCGCCAAATCAACTATGTCCAACCACTTTAAGATTTTGCGGGAGTCGGGGATAGTCTTGACACGCAAAGAAGGGACACACCATATTAACATCCTGCGGCGTGAAGATTTAGAGATGCTGTTTCCAGGGTTGTTGGATGTGGTATTGAAAGCTGCTCAACCATTACCTGTTGAATCCGCCAGTACTAAACAAACAGCTTCAAGGATTTAGGGGTGTTGGGCATGGGGTATGGGGCATGGGGTATGGGGCATTGGGCGATCGCTACCTGTTTAATAATCTGCTTGTTTTTCAATTTGTGTTTCTAAATCAGCCAAGATATCATGTTGTTCTCGAAAAGTCCTTGGAGTGTGAGATAAACCTAAATCTGTAGATAGCAAATCAATACCGTCGATAATTTTGGGTATCTGAGGTCGATCGACTTGCAGACCAAGAAAGCATTTTTCCCTGTAATCTGGTCTTCCTTGAAAAAGTGCGATCGCTCTTTTCAAAGGGCGCATAACCTGATAAGCTTTTTCAGCCTTCTCAATTGATACTTGAGGTATTGGCGATCGCAGCCTGAGAACAGCTAAATCGATTAAATCTCTTGCCTCTACGCTATGATCGGCGTAACGGTCAGAATTTGACAGCAGCTTAGAGGTAAAACAGTCATTGAAGCTTAAGCAAGGAACGACTGACCACTTTGGATATCTTGGTGGGTCTAGTTGAAAACGAGTTTCGGCAATAATTTCCGTTTTAATCGGCACATCATCCACAAAAACGATCATCCGAATTCCATATTGGTCAGTTGTACTACGTCCAACTTGGATTTTACTTAAATCCCGAAATAATGCTTCATGCCCATCTTCAAATATTACTTCCCGTAAGTATTTGTAGCCTTCTGTACCAACAGAAGCGATAAAATCAACATCCTTACTCCAGCGATATTCTTCAAACTCAAATGCAAGAAGGGTTCCGCCACCGAAGTAAGCAGAACCCTTGCTAAGTATTTCAGAATCTAAGGATTCAAGAACTGTGAGAATTTGATTATGGTGTTCTAACCGAAAGGTCATAAAGAAACTTGTAACCAGGATTTATAGCGTCTGGCAAGTTCCTTAAGGAAATTGAGTTCTTCACCCTCAAGATTATTGAATAGGTCGTGATATTGCCAGCCACGTTCATAGCGACTCAGCATTTGTTCTGAAGTAAAGCGATATACATCGGCGGTCTGCCAACAAATCGACTCCAGAAAAGGCAGTTTTTTGGGTACAATAACTGGATTAGTTATTGGTGTTGCGGTTGTCATAACTCTTTTAATCAACCACTTTAGGCTTAACTTTAATTTTAGATTAGCACTAACGATTTTGAAATTCAATTTTATTCTAACTATAAATTATCTGTGTTGGGATAAACTCTTCCTTTCCAAGCGCCGCCGCGTCCTTGCCAGTGACGTAGTGCTGAGTCTAGAGTCATTAAAGTATAGAGAAAAGCGATCGCAGGTAAACTAAAAGCGAACCAGACAGAACATTTATAAAAGCGGATCGTCGGGTAGTAAGCGAAAATCATTAATAGCCATCCTAATATACCTGTAAGTGCGATCGCCCAATTGCTCCAAACTGCACCGAGAATCACACATACAGGTGGAGTTAAATAAATCAGAGGCATTCCCACCAAAGTTCCCAATAATATTAATGGTGAATAATTCAGTTGGGTATAGGCAGTACGAGCAACCATATCCCAAATCGTCGCTAGCGAGTCATAAGGGCGCAAGCTTCGAGTCAAGCCACTCAATCCCAGCCAGATACGACCTTGACTGGGCATTGAGTTAATCTTCCTGTCCCCTTGTCCCCTTGTCCCCTTGTCCCCTTGTCCCCCACTCTTCTTAACAGCTTTAGCCAGGGTGCAATCGTCAATTAAAGCTTGACGAATCACTTGAATTCCCCCGATTCGCTCTAAAGCTTCTCTACGAATCAAAATAGATCCCCCGGCGGCGGCGGCTGTGGGATTGTTGGGATTATTCACCCAGCGAAAAGGATAGAGTTTTTGGAAGAAAAAGACGAAAGCTGGAATCAAAAGTTTTTCCCAAAAGCTCTCACACCTGAGTCGCACCATTACCGAAACCAAGTCTAAATCTTCCTGCACAGCTTTCTTCACGAGTCGGCGGAGATTACCAGGATCGTGTTCGATATCTGCGTCAGTCAGCAAAAAATAGTCAGGTGCTAATAAACTCGCACTTTTTATACCTTGCTCAACTGCCCAAAGTTTACCCGACCAACCAGGAGGTAGTGAAGCGCCAGAAATAATATGCAATTGCTGAGGTTTCCCAACAGCGTGTGCAACTCCTTCGGCAAAGTTTGCTGTCCGGTCTGTGCTGCGATCGTCTACCAAAAACACGTTGAAAGAACCAGGATAATCTTGGAGTAGGAGCGATCGCAAACTAGTTGGTATTAACTCAGCTTCGTTACGCGCTGGAACGACCGCACAAACCACAGGTAACGATTCTAGCTGAGTTTCTGTAAACTCTAATTGCTGATCTGTTCGCCAAAACTGTCCCCAAAAACCCAGTAATACTAACCAAATTGTCAACGATAAGAGCATCAATCCTAATACAATTACATCCATGACCTATTGCAAATTATCAGTGACTCAGACAGAATACTATGTCTATTGATAGAGGAAAAAAAAATTTTTTGCTGTAATACCGCGTTTATATCTAGTGTTGGGTGTTGAGGTTAAATAGTTTTTCATGCAAACACAAGACAGGGTAAAAGTCAATAAAGTTGCAGATGCGATCGCAGCTAGCCAAGAATATCTGCTTTCAATTCAAAATCCGGCAGGTTACTGGTGGGCAGAGTTGGAGTCTAATGTCACCATCACTGCTGAAGTCGTCCTCCTGCATAAAATTTGGGGAACAGACCAAACCAGACCTTTGCACAAAGTTGAAACATATTTGCGTCAACAGCAACGAGAGCATGGCGGCTGGGAACTTTACTACGGTGATGGCGGAGAACTTAGCACTTCGGTTGAAGCCTACATGGCTCTAAGATTACTAGGTGTACCAGCAACCGATCCGACGATGATTCGGGCGCAAGCTTTTATTCTTCAACGGGGTGGGATCGGCAAAACTCGGATTTTTACCAAGTTGCACCTAGCCTTGATTGGCTGCTACAACTGGCGCGGTATTCCCTCGCTACCACCTTGGATAATGCTGTTGCCGAAAGCTTTCCCTGTCAATATCTACGAGATGTCTAGCTGGGCACGTTCTAGTACAGTACCATTACTGATTGTATGCGATCGCAAACCTGTTTTTCTCACCGACTCCGCTATCAACCTAGATGAGCTATACGCTGAAGGTATCGATCGAGTTCAGTGGGAATTACCTGAAAGTGGCGATTGGACGGATTTATTCCTCACTCTCGATAAAGGTTTTAAGTTGGCAGAAAGCCTTAATTTAGTACCCTTTCGTGAAGAAGGCATCAAAGCCGCCGAAAAATGGATTTTAGAGCGCCAAGAAGCTACAGGCGACTGGGGCGGCATTATTCCGGCGATGTTGAATTCCATGCTGGCTTTGCGGTGTCTGAATTATGACACAAACGACCCGATTGTAGAACGAGGTTTGCAAGCAATTGATAACTTTGTGATTGAAACAGAAGATAGTTATCGAGTTCAGCCTTGTGTTTCACCCGTCTGGGATACAGCTTGGGCGATACGTGCTTTGATAGAATCTGGCTTTGCACCAGATCGCCCAGCTGTCGTCAAGGCTGGAGAATGGTTGCTGCAAAAACAAATTTTAGATTACGGTGATTGGGCTGTCAAAAATCGCCAAGGAAAACCAGGGGCTTGGGCTTTTGAGTTTGAGAATCGCTTTTATCCCGATGTAGACGACTCGGCGGTGGTGGTGATGGCTCTACATTTGGTCAAACTCCCAAATGAAAAAATCAAGCAAGCTGCGATCGCTCGTGCGTTAAACTGGATTGCATCTATGCAATGTAAACCAGGCGGTTGGGCTGCTTTTGATTTGGATAATGACCAAGATTGGCTTAATTCCATCCCTTATGGCGATTTGAAAGCCATGATCGATCCAAACACCGCAGATGTTACGGCTAGAGTACTAGAAATGCTTGGTGCTTGTGATTTGGCAATTGATAGTGATAATTTGGAGCGATCGCTTACTTATCTTCTGCGCGAACAAGAAACCGAAGGCTGTTGGTTTGGGCGTTGGGGTGTAAATTATATCTACGGCACCAGTGGCGTTTTGTCAGCTTTGGCGTTAATCGATCCTCAAAGACACAAACTCAGTATAGAACGGGGAGCAGCTTGGTTAGTTGGATGTCAAAACCCAGATGGTGGTTGGGGCGAGACTTGCCGTAGTTACAACGATCCCAGTCTCAAAGGCAAAGGAAATAGTACTGCATCTCAAACTGCTTGGGCAATAATAGGCTTAATAGCAGCAGGTGAAGCAACAGGTAAATTAGCTCTTGGTGCGATCGAGCGGGGAATTGGCTATCTGGTGACAACTCAAAAGCCAGATGGTACTTGGTTTGAGGCTGACTTTACAGGTACTGGCTTCCCTTGCCATTTTTATCTCAAGTATCATCTGTATCAACAATACTTTCCTTTAATCGCACTAGGTCGCTATCAAGCAGCGATTAAAGAAGGTTAATATTCGTTTTTAGTAAGGTAGCACGCCTATGCTACCTTATCGTGTATTTCATTAATACGAAAACCAGCTATTACATCAATACTTTTCGGATAAACCCAACAATCTCTTTTTTGGTCTGGGGGTAAGGCTAATGGGTTTGCGGATAAAGGTAAATTCAAACCTTTTCCCTTTTTCCTTTCCCCCTTAACCCAAAAGTATTGGTTATTACATAAGCGATCGCATCAACTATATTTACTCAAGTAAAGAAAGTTTATTCTTTTAATATTTAATGCCCAAAATCAATGTATTTCTATTCTCTAGCAATGACAATATCGTTAGATTTAATAACTGCATAAGCTTCTTTTCCTTCAGATAATTCTAACTCTTCTGCGGAAGCTCTGGTGATAATCGAAGTTAATTCTACTTTGTGAATAATCTCCAAAGTAACCTCACTATTAACTGCTCCATAAACAACTCGTTTAACCACACCTTTAAGAATATTGCGAGAGCTAACTTTTAGTGGTTTTTTTTGAATACTACTTTCTATGTTAGGCTTTTGAGTGTAATAGATATCTGCCTGTTGTTCCTGCTGAGTTGGTGGTGATATTGGTGCTAAGTTTTGCTGAGTGAGACTACGCACGAGTTCCCGCAGAATCTCAGTCTTAGTGCGTTGAGACTGTTCGCAGAACTCCTCTAGAATCTTCCGCTCGTCCTCTGAGGTTTGAAATGTAACCCATCCTTGTTCTTTTCTTGGCATAATAATATTATTATCAATTTTGGTTATCTTGGTAAAATTCTACCAAGTATCAATTCGATACGTCGTTTTAGTAATAACATTTTTTTGTCGGTATTTTCGGCATTTCTACCGCAATTAATCAACTATTCTCATATAGTTAACTACATATATATTTATTTTTTTCTAGATGCGAAATATTTTGTTACTTGAGATTGTCTAAATCATCACGAACATGATACCAACTAAGATGGTATAACATTAGTCTATGGTATTTGTTGGGATAGCTACGCTTACGCAAGGATAATCTAAGGGACTTCCAGAAAATAAATTATCCCATTTCACCCCTATCAATACGACTTTCTCTCCCCCTGCTCCCTGCTCCCTGCCCCCTGCCTTCTAAGCGACGGAATATTTTTTTAATTGGAAGTCCCTAAGAGAACTCCAAGAAATAAATTATCCAATATTGTGGGGTGGGCATCCTGCCCGCCCAGTCCATAGGGCGGGCGAGACGCCCACCCCACAAGAGTTAATTGGATATTTTTTTATTTGTCAGTCCCTAACAGAAAATTCCACTGGCGACGCCGAATAGCCCGTCGCAGACATCGCGTGAGTGCCGTAGGATTATTTAACGTGAGTTCACAGCCAGGGGATGAAACACCTAAAATCACGTTCTCAAGACCTGCGGAGTTTATTTGAGAACAATATCACCATTGAATACGTGGCAGAACCCCTAAAAGCTATGCCAGCTGATGCGGAGGCGAAAGAAGTGCTGCATTGGATGCAAGCACAAAATTTTGATGTTATCGGTGTTGAGACGGGAGATATTATTAGCGGTTATGTAGAACGCTCTAGTTTGATCCCAGACAAAAAAGGTAAATGTAGCGACTATCAACGGGTGTTTCATCCCAAAGAACTAATTGCCATTTCCACCCCACTGATAAAGTTGCTACCCATTTTGCAACAAACTCCGCGATTGTTTGTCTTGGATTGCAATCAGGTAAGTGGTATTGTCACCTGTGGTGACTTGCAGAAAGCACCGGTGCGAATGTTACTATTTGGCTTAGTAACGCTGCTAGAAATGAATTTACTACGGCTGGTGCGGATTTACTATCCTCAAGATTCTTGGCAAAAAGTCCTTAAACCTGAGCGCTTAGAAGTTGCTCAACGACTATGGCGAGAAAGTCAGGAAAGAAACGAAGCCACCGATTTATTAGATTATCTACAATTCTGCGATAAGCGAGAGTTGATTTTAAATCAACCAGAACTTCTCCAGCAACTAGGACTAAAATCAAAACGGTTTGGCGAACGTTTCCTCAAGTCTGCTGAACAGTTGCGAAACCGATTAGCTCACGCCCAAAATTTAGTTAGTGGTTCCTCTTGGACAGAATTGATTTCTCTAGCAGAAGCGATGGAAAAGCTGTTAATTCATTGTGAGGAAGTTGAGTAAATTAGTTAGGTTTTTTTAAAATTATTGAACTAGCAAATCAAATCCGCTGCTGTCCAAAATACTCATGTAGAGACGTAATAAATCGTGTCTTGTTTGAATAAAGTTGAACTGAGAGGATGTTTGAAAAGTTCGTTGTCGTTATCAAAAGTTTTAGCTTCCTCTAAATTCCCTTTTTCAGGTGGGTTAGGACGGATCTAAAAGTGCCTAAAGTCACAACAAAATACTTTTCAAACAACCTCTTAAATCCTTTAATTGAGTCAGAGACAATACTTCAATCTGCGATGTCTACGACGGTTTTTTTTCGAGATGCACTTGCGTTCGCCTACACAATTTCGGAGGAACTGTTGCAAGCTTATTTTTCAGTGAAGTTATAACTTTTTTCGATTAACTCTGCGTTAGCAAGCACCACTCTTATCTGACACAACTTTTAAAGTTTTGAAGATTAGACTAATATCATAAACTATAGACCACTTACGTTGGTAGTCTAAGTCCATATGAACAATATCTTCAAAGTCTTTAATACTGGAGCGACCATGAGCTTGCCATTCACCAGTCATACCCGGCTTGACATTCAAACGTTCCCAGTGGTGCTTTGAGTAGTGTATCACTTCATTAGGAGTAGGAGGGCGGGTGCCTACTAGACTCATTTCCCCCAGCAGCACGTTCCAAAACTGAGGGAGTTCATCTAAGCTAGTGCGGCGGAGAAACCTTCCTACACAGGTAATGCGGGGGTCATTCTCATTTTTGAATATCCGATCGCTTTGAGCTTCATTCTTAACTAGATGCTTAAGTTGGTCAGCTCCAACTGACATCGAACGGAACTTCCAAATTCGGAAGTGACGCCCATTCAAACCACAGCGAATTTGACTGTAAAATATAGAACCTGGGCTATCTAACTTAATCGCGATCGCAATCGGAATTGCTAAGAATACTGTAATCGATAGCCCAATAACAGCACCCAAGATGTCAATCATTCGCTTGGCTTTACTGATGACAGAGGGATGAACTGGAACTTTAACTTTAGGAAGAGTATGGGTATCATCTAGAACTTGCATATCAAAACGATGGGGAGTAAAAGTATTAGACATGGTAATTGCAGTTTCAGTAGTAAGTCGATCAACTCGATCGTCTGTACATTTACTTATTTCAGTACCCTGTAAAAGCGAGAATGAGATTTTTTAATAGGTTAAGCAAGTAAATATGTCACCAGTCAATCTGTTCTTTAAGATATTTGCAATGACGGTAGCGATCGATGCTTCATATTTAAGCATTCAACATCATTACGACGGCATTTAGTTATCATAAATTTCAAACACTGAATCCATCTGAGTCAGTTCAAAAATCGTCCGAACAAGTGCTTGCAAATTACCGAACAATAGGCACTTGAACGTCTAGACAAAACCTCCTTAAGTAAAGCGATTAAGCTTGAACTATCCATAAAATTTACTTTGACTAGATCAATCACCCAAAGATGTTTGGGGTGAGGTACTAAGCTAGATAGCTGTTCCCTTAAGGTATTGCCATGCTCAAAATCTAAGCATTGCTGAGTTTGAATCACGATCGGTTGCCTTTCTTGTGTCAGAGTCATAAGTTTTATAGATTTAACTAAGAAGCTGACTTTCAAAAGCATGAAACTGTGTGGTAAACCACACATACTCGTTTCATTATATTTAACTGATAAGGTATTTAAGAGCCAGGATTATTTGTTATTTTATTTATCTGAAATTTCTGTTGCAAAATTAACCAAAAAAATGGTAATCCTTCTATTAAATATCTTTTCCATAATCTTTGAGGCTCCGATACCATTCTATATAACCATTCAAAACCCATATTACTTATATATTTTGGTGCCCTTTGTATATTACCTGCTTCAAAATCAATAGTGGCACCTATTGCTAAAAATATTTTGATATTTGGCAGTTGGTTTTTGTATTTATATATCCATTTTTCTTGTTTTGGTGCGCCTAGCCCAACGGCTAATACTGTGGCGTCTGAAGAATTAATCATCTCAACTATTTTTCTACATTCCGCTTCTTTTTTTTCAAATCCAAAAGGTGGTGAATATGAGCTGACAATTATATTTCTATGAACCTTGGCATTAATTTTCTCTTGAGCTTTAATAGCTACACCTTGTGCTGCACCTAATAAAAATATTTTAATTGTTTCATTTTGTTTGTGGAAGTTATAAAATGCTGGAAAAAAGTCAGAACCGGAAATTTTTTCTTGGATGGGCTGACCTAAGAAACGAGATGCATATATTAAAATTTGACTATCACATAGTTTGTAATCAGCAGTCTTATAAGCTTCAAGAAATTCACGATCGTTTTGCAATTTCATTATGTGATCTACATTGGGAGTAAATACAGTACCATATTTAAGATTTTCTAAAACTTCTGTTGTTAAGACATTGTTAATCTCAATATTTAAGAGATTAACCTTTTGTACTTGGTTGTTCTTCCATTCAAAGGATTTACCCTGATGTCTTAAAAGCTGTACTAGGAAAAAACTGAGTGTTTCAGATGAAAAAATACGGTCAAAGCGAATGTTAAAGAGACTATTTTTTTGTGCCATATAACTTTGAAGTTCGCTATCTACAATTGAGAAATAGTAAAATTTAGAACATTGCCGATGTTTTCTGCTTATGCGGGTATATTTAGAGTGTTACGTTTGGGTGATATCAAACCATATAAATGCTAAAAATATGAACAATGTCTGTTGCCAGACTTCAATTTTTATCTGTCAAAGCTTTTAATACAGTTGCATTGCTACGCATAAGCACCATAAAAGATTTGGTGTTGCTGAATTATGGGATGATTTCACTCAGTTTTGAACGGCCTTTCAATTGTTTCAACTGCCAATTTATACCGCATTCATGCAACGCCATAGATTTGATAGGACTTGAGACTTTGTTCGCGAGGTTGAGTCAAGACTTAGTGAACTCTACGTATACTTTCTTACGCAAATACCGATAGAAAATACTATCTGATGGCTACTTAAATTATTTTTTATACAGTATCCTAATGAGGAATAAAATTATCCAGCTAACTATCCGTTTGGCTGTGGCGTACAGATAGTATAAATTTCATAATAAGATAATTAGGCACGGAAAAACAAACGTATGTTTAGTTTTTTCAAACCTGTACAGTAACCAACTTATAAGCTATTCAGCGAATTTACATTTCTTTACATAGCTTACTTTTTTAACACTGATTGACTGACTACAGGACATAAAAAACCAAAAAAATCAGAGCTTTGACAACTACAGAAATAAGATAACAAACAATTATTGCCACCCAGAATTGATGTTGAACAGATGATATGTTGAGTGAAAATATTTCCAGTAGCGAGTGAGAATTTCTGTTTCTCTCGTCATTTTTATATTCAGGTAATAATGGCAGTCTGTAGAGTTGTCAGATTGCAATTTAATTGCTTATGCTTTTTATCTGTTAATGACTTGAGCCTCTGTGAGAAAAATAAATCTTTCTTCTTTCTATCTTTTTGCTCTTAACTGATGATTTAGCTCAACTTATTGGCCCAAGCCTTATTGTTACATCCATTCAACGCTGGGCGGTTACGCCATCGCACTTCCTTTGCGATCGCTAAAACCATTGTTGTATAGTAGGCATTTCCCGTTTGCAGATAAGTATAGAAATATGAAAAGACACCGAATTATGGTTATTGGTAAAAATGTCATGACCGTGCAGCGCGTCAGCAGTCATTGCTTAAAACAAAATGCAGAAGTTTTTCCATATTATTGTATTCCCACGCCGGAAGAGATAACTTTGTTTGAACCTCATATATTGGTGTTATGTCTACCCATACCTGAGCAATTCCAGCATCAACTACTTCAGCCTTACATTTTGTGGTCAGAACAACTCGTGAATGACATCTCACCACTGGCTACTACTTTTACAGAATTATCTGACTGTTTACATAAATTCCTCTAAGCTTAAATCAACCCTTGGCGTACAGCTAAAGCTGCTGCTTGAACGCGATCGTCAACGCTAAGTTTGTTGAGAACCATACGTACATAAGACTTGACGGTTCCGAGTGAGAGGTAGAGTTGGTTTGCAATCTGCTGGTTTGAGCGCCCCTGTGCAATAAGTTTAAGAATCTCGCGTTCGCGATTACTGAGAATAGGTTGCGCTATTACCTGAGATACAGGAACATCGGGAGCAACAGCGGTTGACCTAAGCATCCGAGCAACTTTTTGAGCGATTAGAGGATCTAAATAAGCGCCACCTTGGAGTATCAATTGAATAACGGCGATGAGCTGTTCCCATTCAATGGTTTTAAGACAGTAACCATCAGCACCAGCTGCAAGCATCCCCATGACCTGAATATCGTCGTCAAAGGCACTTAAGGCTAAAACACAAGTAGTCAAGCAGTTGCTTTTTATATGCTGGGTGGCTGTAATCCCATCCATAACTGGTAGATCGATATCCATTAAAACTACATCTGGTTGGAGTTGACTAGCTAATTCAACAGCCTCTCCACCGTCCAATGCTTCTCCAACTATACTAAAACCAGGTTCTAAGCTAAATTGCCCTTTTATCCCTCGGCGGATTAAAGCGTGATCGTCAACTAATAGAATCCGTACAGTTTTCTTTTCGTCAATATTAGATATCATTATTGCTACATCTGGTTATATTCTGTTCATCATTACTATCAACTTGATTTATGGCACTTGGGAGAGTAAACCAGAAAGTACTTCCCTCTCCAAGAGAACTTTCAACACCAATGTTTCCTCCGTGAGCCTCAATAATTTGACGACATAAGTACAGACCAAGCCCACTTCTTCCACGATGCCCTCGTCCTTGAATAAAGCGGTGGAACAGCTTTTCCTGAGCTTGCGGTGCAATTCCCAAACCGCGATCGCGCACCGAAATCCGCACTTGCTCTTGTTCATAAGGCATTATCTCAATCAGAATTTCCCCGTTAGGCTTACTTACCCGCACAGCGTTATCAAGTAAGTTTTGTAGAACTCTTTGAATTTCTAATTCATCACCATAGACAGCTGGCAGCAATTGAGAAGTTTTACAAATGAAGGCTAACTCACGTGTAGATGTTGCTTTTATCTGACTAATTACTTTAATTAAAATCTTTTCCCAGTTTAGGCGATCGCACATTAAACAAGTGCTGCCTGCTTCATAACGGGAGATATCTAAAAGGAGTTCCACAAGCTTAAGCAGATCCTCATTGGCTTCATGGTACTCTTCAAAAACTTCCTTCCAAGTGTCATTGACTGAACCAAAAGCTCCTTTGAGCATACAGTCTAAAGTGTTACGAGTCGCAAGTAAAGGAATACGTAGGTCGTGGGAAAGTGCAGATATCATGTCTTCAAGCTGTTGGTTACGCACCTCAATACTTTGTTGACGGTGACGAGTCTTATCAGCGATCGCGTTAAGAACTCCAGCTAGTTGCCCGATCTCATCTATAGAAGAATGGGATAGTTGCACTTCCATTTGTCCCGCTTGCCAAAGTTTACAAACTTGTGTCAATTTGTTTAATGGAAGTTTGACTCGCCAATGCAACAACTGGATATTTAAAATTGCTACTAATAAAATGATGAATGTGCTGAAAATATTGATCGCACTGTTAATACTATTCAATTGCTGTATACGATTTTTGCGAACTCTCAAAAGCATCTCTTCGTGCTGAATGAGTTTCTCAATCTCCTTATGCAAAGAATCAAATAAAGTGCTTTTTGTCAAAGCAGAATTCCTTACAGACCCAGAAAGCGCTTTTTGCTTCAACTCCCTTTGCCACTGGTTATAGATATATTTAATTTTATCGAGTTGCTTTATTTGAGCAGGGTTGTCTTGTACGAGATTGTACAGATGGTTGAAGCTGTTGTGGAAGCTGGGCTTCTTCTGACGAGAACTTATCGGATTAGTTTGTCCCTGATTAGAATTTTCTAGAAAACCTTTTTCTTGATTATCTATTACAGCATTAAGTAGACGTTCTCCTTCTCGCCCTATGAATAAAGCATGGGTTATCTGGTTATATGCCTCATGATTTAGGTGTGCTATCAAGAGATTGAAGACTTGCTGTCCAAATAAAAAGAACACTAGCAGTAAAATACTAGTATGCAGAGGGTTTAAAAAATTACCTTTCCTAGATGAGTGAATTAAGAAAGGTATCAAGCTAATAGCTATCACTATTTAATATCTCTACCACCTTAATTAAAGTTACCTAGAATACTACTTAAAACCCTTATACACCAGTACTGAAAAAGCTTTGCTGGTGTTCAGCTGTGATTCAAAAGCGTTAACTATGCGTGTGTTACATATCAATATCCTTCATATTAACAACTTAATTGTATTAAATAATGTAGCAAAAATATACTACTACCTTTTTTACAAAAATTAACATAATGCACAAAAATTAATAATCTTTTAGCTTCGTGGTTTTTTTGCAACTGATGTCAGTTGCGTGAGAGAAAAACACAAGAGTATTTTTTTACGGAGTTCCATAGTAGATTCCCCTACCGTTAGTGCCAATAAAGACTAGTCCAAATTTCTGCCAGCTAGCCTCCATGACATTAGGCTCATTGCCCATAGGTTGGTGTAAATAGGCGATATTTATCCATGTTTTTCCTTTGTCGAGAGAGCGAAATACTCCTTCGCCCATACCAGCAATTTCCCCATACAAATACAGTGCAGGAATTTTGCTTCCCTTTTGTGCCTTACCAAGGGCGAATAAGTAAGCTTTCTTCACTTTAGGAATCTGGGCAAATTTTACACCGCCATTTGTTGAGCGATAAAGTCCGTGAGAGTTAAGACTGAGCCAAACTTCGCCATTAACCCCCGGAACTGTTTTGAGCATAGACCAACTTTCAGAAGGCAATAATGAGTTTACAATCCTAAAGGATGCGCCTCCGTTCTTACTGCGGTATAACTTGCCACCACTGTAGTAGTAAAAAGTGTTGCCATCTAATTTGTCAGCTACTAATGGTTGACCCCAGTACCACGGGCCTTTGGGGCCTTTGGGTAATCCTGATACTTTGCTCCAAGAACATCCGCCATTGGTTGTACGAATAGGCTGTCCTTGATTAATAATTGCGACAAATAGATTTGAATTTGTTGCTGACATGGCTACACGCAACGGGATTGTGTTCTTCGGAAACGAGGAAAATTGTTTCCATGTCAGTCCCCCATCTTGCGAAGTTGCTCCCGTATAAGTATTGTTCCACCGATTACCACCAACACGTACCATTTGTGAAGGATTGCTTTCGCTATAAGCAAGACCATAGGTATCTTGGAACCGAGGACTATTTTTGCCGCCAAACTGCGTAGATGGGTAGACATCTAATCCATTGCTGTGGTCAAACCCATCCGTATCAGCAACACCGCTCAACAATTTAGAGCCACTTCGAGGTGAGACTAGGGCGAAGCTAACTAGCTGCTCGTGTCCTTTTTCATAGTTTGACCAAACAGATGACTCTGCGTTGATATTGTCTGTTTGCCATGTTCCATACCAGTCTGTTAACCATAATCGTCCAGCAGCTTTTGGGTCAAACTCAATCGCTGAGGTTGAGGAGGCAAAAAACCACTTAGGCCACCAGGGCACTTGAGGTTTCAAAGTATGCTTTTTCTGTTGCCATGTAGCTCCACCATCAGTAGATTGAAATATGACACGATTGTTTGTTGTGGAAACATACTGGTCATAAACAATTAAAAGATGATTGGGATTGTTTGGATCTACAGCAATGGCATTAAATGTAGTTTTCGCGTTACTTGGTGTGATATCGCTCCAAATACTGTTTGCATATTTGCTGACACCCGACGTATGCGTTACATACAGAACTTTGTCTTTTGCCAGAGCCATTCGATTCACTTTTGATGGGCTTCCTGGTATTTTGCTCCAGGTAACACCCGCATCAGTGGATTCATATATGCCATTTCCATAGGCATTGGCATAGACTAGTTCAGATACATTTTTGCTAAATACAATACCTGTAATTCCAATCTTTGTTTCCGGCTTTTCGGGAAAGGAGCTAACCTTGCCCCATGTTGTACCACCATCTGAAGACTTCCATAGCCCATTCAATCGCGAACCAAATAAAATAACATGGGAATTAAAGGGATTAACGGCTAGCCTCTCTCCGAGCCAACGTTTAGTTTCATTGCCACCCATTGGCAAGTCTATTTTCAGCTTATTCCAGGTTTGACCGCGATCGCTCGATTTGAAGATTGTTCCTAATCCACCCCAACTAGTAGTATATTTCCCTGCTGCGATGTATACAATATCTGGGTTATTTGGGTCAAGTGCTAAGGCTTCTCCCCCGTAGTAATTGCTGTGTTGCAAGCTAAATATATCTGTTAGCGGAATCCATTTGTAATCTTTTGAATTCCAACGATAAAAGCCACCCATATCAGTTCTGATGTAGGCTAAATTTCGCTCTTGTGGATGCAAATAAATGCCTGTAACATAACCACCTCCTCCGATAGAGACATTATTCCAGTGATACCTTGATGTAGTACTCCAACTAGACTTGAGGGGTGTAAATTTGACGATAATAGCCAGCGCAAGTATAGCAATACAAATTGTTTTCCCTAGCAGTCTCCAGAAACGGCGATCGCTCATTGCTATTTTCATGATATTTGCACGTATTTATTTTAATTGACGTTACAGGAAGTAAATTAAAGTCAAGTAAATCAGGTACACCCATTCAAAATCAATGAAACGCTTACGCTGTATTAATTTTGAATTTTGAATTTTGCCTTGCAGTACTAAGTGGATATCCGGGTGGATAATTTTATTGAACCCTAGAGGATGCTGTCTGCATGGATGCAATATTGACCATCAGGCGGTTTTGTCATTGCTGTTTAGGAAGGAAACTTTACTAAGAATTATTAATCAATTTTTAAGTAACAATGTAGTACGATCCTGTAAGTTTACTTAGGCAAATCGTAAAACCCACCTAGACTTTGTAATTCCGCAGCCAGTTCCCGACTTTAGAGGATTTTTAATGGCCAATCATACAGAAATCTCTGCGGGTTACCCTAGCAGTTTGAGAAAATTAGTAGCGAGAAAAGGATGTTGGCAGCGTTACTTACTTCTAGGTATAACAACAAACATAGCATTTTGGGCTGCAACTTTTCTTTATCTAAAACTTACACCACCGACCTACACTAGTTCTTCAGCTATTAATCTGCCAGGAGCATGGTCAAATGCCAATATTAATCTACCAGACATTGGCTATGCTAATTATGAAAATGTGTCTCCATACGCTGCTCTTTCTTCTCAAGATCCAAGAGAAATTTATAAATTTATAGCTGAAAGCGAACCTATATTAAGATCGGCAGCCGAGCAACTTAATATGTCTTTAGAAGAGTTTGGCAAACCTCGGCTCAAGCTAATAATTAATACTTCCATGATGAGCGTTGACTTCGAAGGCGCGAGTCCCCAGGAAGCTCAAAATAAATCTTTAGCTTTTTACAAAGCCTTGCAAACAAGACTCAACAAGCTACGAAATCAAGAAGCTGTTCAAAGAGATATAGGTTATCAAACGTCCCTGATTTCTTCGCAAAAAAAATTAGCAGATGCTCATAAGCGGCTTTCCGATTACAAAGCACGTTCGGGTTTGAATTCTGAAGATCAAATTAAGGATTTGACAACCAACATTGAACAGCTCCGCAGACAACGAGCTGAAATAATCGGTCAACAGCAACAGGCTACTACTCGTTTGGCACAATTATCGAATAATTTAAAACTATCTGCTGGACAAGCTACAGATGCTTTTACCCTTCAAACAGACCAGATATTTCAACAAAACTTAAAAAATTATAGTGATGCTAGCGCTTCTGTGGTAGTTTTAGAATCCAAATTTCTGCCTAGCCATCCGACATTAATTACAGAGAAAGCGAAAAGAGACGCTGCTCAAGAGGCCCTGCTAGTTCGAGGTCAGTCTCTTTTAGGGCGAAAATTCACTTTGGCAGTTCTAAAGCAATTAAGCCTTAGTAGCAATAACTCTGGTAACAACGTTCCTCGAGACGCTCTTTCCCAAGAACTAGTTATAGTTCAGGCAGACCAAAAGGGATTCACTGCTCAAGCTCAAGCAATAGAACAACAGATTAACCAGCTTGAGAGTAGGCTCAAGAATTTAACACAGTTGGAAAGCACCTTGGATTCGTTGAAGCGAAATACGCAAATTGCTGGAGCGGTCTTTTCTTCAAATTTGACCAGACTGGATATTGGCAAGTCGAATACTTTTGGATCTTATCCACTGATTCAACTTGTTATACAGCCTACATTACCTGAGAAACCGACTTCACCAAAAGATAAATTAGTTTTACTAGGTTCAACTTTAGGCTCCCTTTTCGTATCCCTTGGACTGGTGTTACTTTGGTGGCGCGAACGTAAAAATTTAATATCTGATAAGACTGTGAGTACAGAGAGGAAGAGAATGGAACAATGAAACCTCAAAACTTTGAAGAAAGTCTTGTTTGGTATTGGATAATTAGTACCTATGTATTTTATTTTATTGGTATTTTATATCCTGTAAACTTTGTATTAGCCTGGATACTGTTTTTTTACTTATGTAAGCGGCTTTGGAACCAAACAGCGCAAACTCGTATTGAAAAAAGAATCAAAGTTTATTGGATACATTGGATTTGGATTGTCTCTATTCTGATCGTAGCGATCGCTACAATTGTAGGCTGTATAACTTATGATGTAGGTACAAATCAAACTCTTAGGTCATTGATTAACTGGTTTACAGATTGGGCTTTGCTAGCACTATTTCCATTAAGCGGCTGTCTCAATATTCGACCACAACTAATCTATAGGGCCGTCTGCATCTTATGTCTTCAAAGTTTGATTTTAATTCCCTTTTTTTATCTAGCTTGGATACTAAAGTTACCTGCACACCTATATTCTTCTCCAATTGAAAGATTAATCCAGAATGGTGAGCTTTTTTACAATGTAAATCTCTATGGTAGTGATTACGGTACGAATGATATCCGTCTATTTCTATTTGCACCTTGGGCACCTGCGCTCGGTCTTATTGGAAACATCTACTTCTTCCTTGCTCTTGAAGAACGTAACAAAAAGTGGCGCTGGATTGGTATAGCTGGCTCTTTAGCGATGAGTATAGTATCTGTTTCTCGCTTATCTTTTATAGCTTTACCAATAGTTTTCATATTAGTTTTGTTACTTACAAAAATTACTAAACCTACTACACAAATTGCACTTGGATTTGTTAGCTTTTTAGCAGGTATTTTTAGCACGGCACTTCTTGGTACTATTAGGGATGCTAAAGAAGCATTTTATAATGCTAGACCGGACTCTTCACGAGTGCATGAAGCTTTAGGTATGATTGCCTTGGAGAAATGGAAAGAAGCTCCTATATGGGGTCATGGTTTTCGAGAAGCACCAGGGCCTAAAGCATTAGCGGAAATGCCTATCGGCTCTCACCATACTTGGTTTGGTCTCTTGTTTGTGAAAGGGATAGTTGGCTTCATTGCTTTTTTAGTACCAATTTTATTGAGTTTTATAGTTTTGCTGATTAAAGCACAGAAAAGCACAACTGCTAGGGTAGCATTATATTTTCTTGTCACTCTATTACTTTTTACATTTAATGATAGCCAAGAGGTTTTAGGTTACTTATACTATCCCGGTTTAATTATCATGGGAATTGCATTTAAAGAAGAAGTGCAGCTTCCTAAATCTTCTCTTAATAAGAAGCCTGAAGCTGCTTATACTTAAATTTAAAATTGATAAAAAATATCTAATTTTCTCTTAAGGATGCCCTCATGTTAATCAAAAAGCTAAGGCAAAAAGTATCTAGTCAATATGTGCGTAATATTGGTTGGATGGGGGGAGCAGAGTTAGTAAATCGTGTTTTCCGATTGGGAACAACAGTTACTTTATCTCAACTGTTAAATCCTTACGATTATGGATTGATAGCAATCGTTTTGACTACCAATGAATTCGCAACTGTTTTTACCTTAAGAGCTGGAATTGGCTCTAAGATTGTTCAGGCAGCAGAGAAGGATCTGAAAATTATTTGTCAGACATCCTACTGCCTTAATTGGATACTATGTGGAGTAATGTTTATTCTTCAGTGTCTTGCCGCTTTACCAGTTGCTTTATTTTATAGTAATAACCAAGTTATCTTGCCTATCTGCATTATGGCATTAGTTTACTTAATGCTACCAATCTTTGCAGTTCAATCTGCCTTAATCCAGCGAGAGAACCGCCTGAAAATCACAGCATTATGTAATGCTACTCAGTCGTTTCTAATCAATATTCTCACTATATGTTTAGCTCTATTAGGGATGGGAATGTGGGCTGTTGTTATACCTATTGTTATTACGACTCCAGTCTGGATTGTTATCAATCTAATGAATCATCCTTGGCGTCCTACCATGTTCTTTAGTTTTAATAAGTGGCAGGAAGTTGTTAGTTATGCTAGAAATATTCTTGGCGTTGAGTTACTAAATAAGCTAAGAGCTAATCTTGATTACCTGATTATTGGACGTTTTTTAGGAGTCCAGGCGCTAGGAATTTACTATTTTGCTTTCAATGCTGGCTTAGGAATCAGCATGAATGTAATAAATACAATGACTTGGTCTTTATACCCGCATCTTTGTGCTGCTCGGGGAAACGTTAAGCAGCTTCGAGAACGTTATTTTAGTAGCCTCAAAACATTTGCCTTAATTGTCTTTCCATTGGTTTTGCTACAGTCAAGCCTAGCTCCATTTTATGTCCCAATTGTTTTTGGGCAAAAGTGGATAACAGCAATTCCAGTATTGATAGTTATCTGCTTGTCAGCCATACCACGCCCATTTGCTGATGGCGCTTCTATGTTACTTAACTCTGTAGATAAAAGTCATATTAATCTTTACTGGAACTTAATTTTTACTGTAATTTTTACAATTTCATTACTAGTAGCTGTGAAATGGGGAATTTTTTGGGTAGCTGTTGCGGTGTTCATGGCTCATATATTAGCATTACCTCTTTACAGCATTTGGGTTAGTAAATATGTTTTATCTAGAACTCAATCTTTATCAATTGCAAAATAAAAACTAAAGCTGAGTAAAAATTTGGCTTGTTAGAAAAATACCTTTTTCTAACTACACTTGTTCATTGAGACATAACGAATAACAACGAGGAACTAAAATTAATGGCTACCCCCCAACCGGAACAGCTGAAAGAACTTCTGCATAAATCACTAGGGAAATTAGAGACATTTCCAGAGTGTGCATTACTAGACTATCCTGACTATCCTAATATTGGCGATCACCTTATCGGTTTAGGTACTATACTTTATTTAATTAATGTGCAAAAAACAAAAATTAAATATACTGCTAGTCCTAATAACTTTTCTAGCAAAGTAATGGAAGAAAGAATTGGAAAATCTCCTATTTTCCTGCAAGGAGGAGGGAATTTAGGCGATCTTTGGACTGCTCATCAAAAATTTCGCGAACAGATTATTTCTAAATATCGAGATCGACCAATAATTATCCTACCACAAAGTATTTATTTTGTTGAACCTACCAATTTAATAGAAGCAGCAAATGTATTCAACTCACATCCTAATTTGACTTTGTTTGTGCGTGACGAATACAGCTATGAACTTGCTCTAAAATATTTCTACAACTGTCAGGTAATTCAAGCACCTGATATGGCTTTTCAAATGGTCAATCTACCTGGTCTCTTATCTAGGTCTAACCGTAGTAACTCTATTTTATATCACTATAGAAATGACAAAGAGTTGAATCAAAGTAATTCTCAGACTTCTATTGATCTCCCTAATTTAGTTGTAGAAGATTGGACTTCTTTCAAATATGACACAACTGAACGTATGGAGCGAATTCGGGAAGGCTTGCAAAAAGGTACAGTGATTCCTGGTGAGTGGATATATCGACATCTTTGGAAATACTTCCATCATTATTCCTTTGGATTCAATAGCTTATATAACTCCTCAATGCATCTTAAATCCTTAAGTTATATGCATCATGGGATGTATCAATTTAAACAGCATCGTCTAATTATTACAAACCGCCTGCACGGACATATTCTCTGCATTCTTATGGGTATTCCTCATGTCTTTCTACCTAATGCTTACCATAAAAATGAGGCATTTTATCAAGCTTGGACTTACTCAATTCCCTTTTGCAGATTTGTAAAAGAATCTTCACAAATTCAGGTGGCTGCACAAGAACTCTTGGAACTATTCGCAAACTAACTGGTTTATGCTCTGCCTACACGAAAAATTACAAAAATTTTTCTACTTTCCATCTGGTTAAACTCTATGACCGAAAACGACTCATGATACAGAGCAACTAAATTTATTTATAGGGATCATTAATTTTGAATTTTGAATTCGGAGCGAAGCAACGTGACAACTATATCCGTTATTATTCCCGCTTACAATGCTGAACGCACTATTTTAGAAACAATAAAATCCGTTTTTCAACAAACCTTTTCTGATTTTGAGTTAATTATTATTAATGATGGCTCAACCGACCGGACTTTAGAACTATTGAAGACTGTTGAAGATTCTCGTCTCAAGATTTTTTCATACAGCAATGCTGGTCTATCAGTAGCTCGTAATCGTGGTATTTTTCATGCCACGGGAGAGTTTATGGCATTTCTCGATGCCGATGACTTATGGACACCTGATAAATTAGAGCTACAACTAGCAGCATTGCAAAAACATCCAGAGGCAGGACTTGCTTATAGCTGGACTCTGAACATGAGTGAAACAGCAGAGATTTTTCACCCTGGTCATAATGTAGTCTACGAAGGTAATGTATATGACAAATTATTACTTAGTAACTTTATTTCCAATGGTTCTAATCCTTTAATTCGTAAACAAGCAATTGAATCTGCTGGAGAATTCGACCCAACTCTTTTTTCTGTGGAAGATTGGGATTATTGGTTTCGTGTAGCACAGCACTGGGATTTTGCAGTAGTTCCCAAACCTCAAATTTTCTATCGTCACTCTTCAAAATCTATGTCAACAAAAGTTGAGAAGATGGAGAAATATTTGCTTATTGTCTTGGAGAGAGGCTTTCAAGCAGCACCGCCAGAGTTACAAAATCTTAAAAATCAAAGCCTAGCAAATATCTATCAATATTTAACGGGTATGGAACTAGCTCATGTGACTAATAGAGAACAGCTCAACCAAGCTGGTCGTAAATTGTGGAAGACGGTTTCTTTATATCCTCAGATTTTGCGAGAAAGAGTAACTCAGCGTTATTTAATGAAATGGCTAGTAATGCAAGTCCTTTCTCCTCAAATTGCTAAGTACTTGACTCGACCTTTTTCTTTGGCTAGGTCTGTTGCGGTTCCAAGGCTGCAATAGAGGCTGTTATTAGAAAGCAATCTTTTGATACTAATTCGCTAGTAGAATTTAGCAACTTATTGAAATCATATGCCAACTATATCTGTCATTATTCCCGCTTATAATTCTGAGCGCACAATTGTCGATACAATTGTCTCGGTACAACAACAAACTTTTTCTGATTTTGAGATAATTGTTATCAACGATGGTTCAACAGACGGAACTCTTAAGCTACTGGATGAGTTGAAAGATAGTCGTATAAAAGTCTTTTCCTATGAGAATGGGGGTTTATCAGTAGCTCGTAATCGTGGTATCTCTCATGCTAAGGGAGATTTTATAGCCTTTCTTGATGCTGACGATTTATGGACAGCCGACAAGCTAGAACTTCAGTTAGAAGCTTTGCAAAAAAATCCAGAGGCAGGTGTTGCTTATAGCTGGACTTATTTTATGGATGAACAAACTGGAAATTGCCATCTGGATCGGCCGATCTTTTTCCAAGGTAAGGTTTTGGCGAATTTATTAACCTGGAACTTTATTGCTAGTGGTTCAAATCCCTTAATCCGTAAGCAAGCGATTGAATCTGTAGGAGAGTTTGAACCTTCAGTATCAGGAGCAGCAGACTGGGATTATTGGCTACGTTTAGCTGCAAAATGGTCGTTTGTTGTAGTTAGCAAACCGCAGATTTTTTATCGTCAATCTTCAAATTCAATGTCATCTAAAGTTGAATTTATGGAAGACTGTCAGTTCCAAGTATTGGAGCGAGCTTTTCAATCAGGATCGCCAGAAATTCAAATACTGAAAAATTATAGTTTAGCTTATGTTTACCGATATTCTTGTAAGCTATGCTTAACAAGAATTACAGGTGATGAAGGAGTTGAAAAAGCAAGTCAAAAATTGGGGAAGGCAATTCAGCTATATCCAAAAATTCTCCTGGAAAAGGAAACTCAAAAGCTAATTATTAAATTGTTGTTGAAAAAAATACTTGTAGAAAATATTTCTGCATACTTGCTCCAGATTATTAGTAAAATTCGCGTTGCTCACGTTCAAAAGTTGAATATTCATGAAAAAAGAATCGGTTGAGGTAAGTTGTAGTACTTGCCACTTGGTAACTCAATGGGATAGTTACTCAGTCTTATTCTGGATAATGGTGGAGCGATCGCTTGCTAAGAATTTCAATCAGACTATCCACACGTAGAAAAATGTATCATTAACTACAACAATTGCTTTATAACGCATACTAGAAGGAAATATCTTACATGATCCGGTGAAAAGTTAGGAAGTCGGATTCGTCTTATAACTAGACGGATAGCCAAGTGGATAAATATCTCACTTTTTTAGATGCTATCACTAGAAGGTGCGATCGTATCCATCAGATAGTATTCCCATTGCCATATCAAAGATTACTGTACTACTAGTAAAACCTGAGAGCAAACTGAAACTAAAGTCAGTCTGGAAAATGAAAAAAGTTTCTGTAATTATTCCGGTTTATGGAGTCGAAAAATATATAGCTGCTACTGTACAATCTGTTCTTGAGCAAACCTATACAAATTTCGAGCTTCT
This sequence comes from Nostoc sp. DedQUE04, assembly GCF_034530995.1. Taxonomy (NCBI): domain Bacteria; kingdom Bacillati; phylum Cyanobacteriota; class Cyanophyceae; order Nostocales; family Nostocaceae; genus Nostoc; species Nostoc sp. DedQUE04. The sequence continues at coordinate 77,197 of NZ_JAVRCA010000034.1, forward strand.
AATTATCGATGATGCTTCTTTGGACAGGAGTATAAATATTTGTCAGCAATTTACTGACCCCAGAATTAAAATTATTCGTCAGGCAAATCGAGGGGTATCTGGAGCTAGGAATACTGGTATTCGCCATGCTCAAGGAGAATATTTAGCTTTTTTGGATGGAGATGATCTTTGGTTGCCAGAAAAGTTAGAAAAACAAATTGCTCACTTAGAAAATTCACCAGCAGTCGGTGTTAGCTTCAGTCGTTCTGCTTTTATTGATGAAGCTGGACAAGCTTTAGGTACGTATCAGATGCCCAAGCTTAAAGAAATCACGCCATCCTATTTGCTCAGTTGCAATCCGGTTGGTAATGGCTCGGCTGCGGTAATGCGCAGAGAAGTTTTGGAAGCGATTAAATTTCAAGATAATCTTTACGGTACTAATGAAGATTGTTATTTTGATGAACGCTTACTCCAATCAGAAGATAACGAATTTTGGATTCGTATTTCCATTAAAAGCAATTGGCAAATAGAGGGCATTCCAGAACCCTTGACCTTGTATCGGGTTAATTCAAAAGGGCTTTCAGCAAATATGCTCAAGCAGTTAGATTTTTGGGAAAAGCTAATTGAAAAGACACGCTCCTACGCTCCAGAAATATTTACTCAAGAGGAAACACTAGCTAGAGCTTACCAGTTGCAGTATTTAGCTCGTAATGCCGTAAGACTACGAGAAGGTTTAATGGCTGTAAAATTAATTAATCGGGCTTTAATAGCTGATTGGCATATTCTTCTTGAAAATCCCAAAAGTACACTTTTGACACTGGTAGCAGCCTATTTACTTTTACTCTTACCTCAAAATGTTTACAATAAATTTGAAGCTCTGGTTTCAAATAATATAGTAGGGGCTAACCAAAAACGTCGTATTCTTCAAGAAAATATCTAGAAATAATTAATAACTTTTCTATAAATAATTAAGAAGTTTCTATGCTAAAGCATAATTAGATTTCTTAATAATGCATAGTAAATTTAATTAGAGATTAATTAAATTAAATCAATGGGAATAGTCAACAATGAAGAAAGTTTCTATCATTATTCCGGTTTACAAAGCAGAAAAATATATAGCTGCTACACTGCAATCGGCTCTTGAACAAACTTACGATAACTTCGAGATTTTAATTATTGATGATGGTACTCCTGATAAAAGTATAGAAATTTGTCAGCAATTTACAGACCCTAGAATTAAAATTATTCGTCAAAAAAATCGGGGTCTACCTGGGGCAAGAAACACTGGGATTCGCCATGCACAGGGAGAATATTTAACTCTTTTAGATGCTGATGACTTATGGTTGCCAGAAAAATTAGAAAAACACGTTAAGCATTTAGATAATTCGCCTAATGTCGGGGTAAGCTTTAGCCGCTCTGCTTTTATTGATGATAATGGCAACCCTTTAGGTATTTATCAAATGCCTCAGATGGAAGGAATAACTCCAGCAATTGTCTTTTGCCGCAATCCAATTAGCAATGGTTCGGTAGCAGTAATTAAAAGAGAAGTTTTTGAAGCTATTGAATTCCAAGACAATCTTTACGGTACAGTTGAAAATTTTTATTTCGATGAGCGATCGCGCCATCCTAATGGTGACACAACAGATGTTGAATGTTGGTTTCGGATGTCTGTTAAGAGCGATCTGGAAATAGAGGGTATTCCTGAAGCTTTGACTTTATATAGGGTAAATTCAGGGGGACTATCAGCAAACGTTCTCAAGCAGTTAGATGCTTGGGAATTAATGGTTAGTAGGGCACGCTTATATGCTCCAGAAATAGTTAATCAATGGGAAACACTAGCTAGAGCCTATATGTTGCGTTACTTAGCCCGCAGAGCAGTCAGCCTGCAAGATGGTGCAATGGCTGTGAAGTTGGTGAATCAAGCATTAGCAACCAACTGGCATATTCTCTCTAAAGAACCACGCCGTACACTTTTGACCCTGGGAGCTGCCTATTTCCTTCGTCTTTTGCCCCAGTTCCTTTACAGTCGAATTGAGACTGTTGCTTTAAAGACTACAGGATATACTCAAAGACAGCGCATTTCACAAGGCTTAGGGGGGAGCAACGCGATTTCGTGACCTCGGCCAAAGGACGTGCATAAATGAGCTTTAACGCGGCTTTTGGATCGAATCACTCACTTGAGTCCCTGTATAATTGGGAACCCAACTTTCTGCGATCGCAAAATAGCGTATCCCTTTGAAATTCAACGATGCAGTTGGGCTGCACCAATGCTCAACTCCAGCCGGGATGTAGAGATAGTCTTGTGCCTGAACTAAAAGCTGTACCTGGCTGCCATCAGGTTGCACGAAGCCATAAATCATTTCTCCTGACAACACATACAGGGGTTCAGGCGCAGGATGAGTATGGTAACGACCGTAGGTTGCGATCAGGTGGTGAAGATTGAACGAACCTGGATGCACATTTAGTAAGTCACACCAGAGAGCGCCATTTTCTTGCTGAAGAAATTCAAAGACGCTGTTATGGAGTTCTATGCAATAACGTTTCTCGGTCTCAGTTAAAACGTCCTGGTCTCGCAGATTAGGGAAGAGTAGCGATGTTCCTGGGTCGTAGTGTTTGAGTTGAATGCCAAGAGGCGCAAGTTCGCGGGCTATTTCGTCTAAATCACTCTCAATCGTACCGTCGTCAAGTAGTAGGTTAGCCATGACAAAAAGACTAATTAACTGTTAAGAAGAGTATACTCAATTTTGAAATGAAAAACCACTATTCCCGACTGAGAAACCGGGGAATGAGACATGGTGAATAGGGAATAGGGCATGGGGCATGGGGCATGGGCAATAGGGAATGTATACAAAAACTAAGATAAGGCTTCCTTAGATCAGAATTTTAGAGGGACAACAAAAATAACCAATGCCCAATGCCCAATACCCAATGCCCAGTGCCCAATGCCCGATGCCCAATACCCAATACCCAATACCCATTAAAAGAATAAATTTATCGCCAGAATGATGCTTATTGGTACCACTAGCATCTAAGCTAGTACGGGTGAACTATATCCAGCATGGAATGTCTGACTTAATTCTGTTTTGGCATCGGCGCGATTTACGCATTTCTGATAATACGGGACTGGCTGCGGCAAAACGGCAAAGTCCGAAGGTAGTGGGCGTGTTTTGCCTAGATCCAAATCTTCTGGAACGGGATGATGTTGCTCCTGTGAAAATAACTTATATGATTGGCTGTTTGCAGAAACTCCAAGAGCGATATGCTCAAGTTGGTAGCCAGTTGTTAATCCTCCACGCCGATCCTGTACAAGCGATACCAGCTTTAGCCGAAGCAATAAATGCCAAAGCTGTTTTTTGGAATTGGGATGTAGAGCCTTATTCACAAGAACGCGATCGCACCATTATAAATGCCCTCAAAGAAAAAGGTATTGAGTTTCTTAACCAAAACTGGGATCAAATCCTCAACTCTCCAGAGGAGTTACGCACGGGTAGTAACAATCCTTACACGGTTTACACACCCTTCTGGAAAAATTGGATTGCCAAACCGAAAGCTCAACCAGTAGAAACACTGCAAAATGTTGAGGGATTAACGGAAGCCGAACAGGAAATTGCCAAAGTTGCAGGAGCGATCGCACTACCTTCAGCGAAAGATTTAGGATTTATTTGGGATGGTGACTTGATTATTTCACCAGGAGAGGCGGCGGCACAAGAACGATTAGAAGAATTTACAAATAAAGCTATTACTGAATATCAAGAACAGCGCAATTTTCCCGCAGTTGACGGAACATCACAACTGAGTGCAGCTTTAAAATTTGGCGTAATTGGCATTCGCACCGTTTGGCAAGCCACTATAGAGGCACAGGAAAATAGCCGCAGTGAGGAAACAGCAGTTAATATCCGCACATGGCAACAGGAATTAGCTTGGCGGGAGTTTTATCAACACGCAATGTACAACTTCCCGGAATTAGCTGATGGTGCTTTCCGCGACGCCTTTAAAAACTTTCCTTGGCAAACTAACGAAGAACACTTCCAAGCTTGGTGTGAGGGGAGAACAGGCTATCCCATTGTGGATGCAGCAATGCGCCAGATGAATGAAAGTGGCTGGATGCACAACCGTTGTCGAATGATTGTCGCCAGTTTCCTTACCAAAGACTTGCTAATTAATCCCCAATTGGGAGAAAAATACTTTATGCAGCACCTGATTGATGGTGATTTATCTGCCAATAATGGCGGTTGGCAATGGAGTGCTTCTAGCGGTATGGACCCCAAACCTGTGCGGATTTTCAACCCAGCCAGTCAAACACAAAAATTCGATCCAGATGGGGAATATATTCGGCAATGGGTATCAGAATTGCGGTCTGTAGATACAGAATATTTAGTTACTGGGAAAATTCCACCTTTAGAACGTCATGCTGTTGGCTACCCTGACCCAATTGTGGATCATAAAATACAGCAACAGCAGTTTAAACTGCGTTATCAACAGCAAAAAATCCTTAGTAGTGGTGAGTAAAATTGCTAATTTTTTAATGTTTATTGATAGTATTTTTGGCTAATCAACCTTCCTTCAAAAATGTTTGTAGTCAAGACTTTAATCCTGATTTTGTTCATATAGTGCTTTGGATAAAAGACTAAAGTCCTTACTACAAACCTATGGGTATTTTGATATATATAGGACTCATATTTGATTTTTGAAAAAAACTCAGTACAGCTTTATTCCTTCTTCCCAGTCCCCAGTCCCCATTACCCCTTATCCCCTTCAGGGGCCCCACCATCCCCAGTCCCTAGTCCCTACGATTAATTCAGAAATCAAATCAGATTGCTATATGACATTATGTCTTGACAGGTAAATGAGAAATTGTCCATAAGATGAGTAGGAAGATTAAGTAAATTGCACCAACTAATCCAAACTCAATCAGAGGAATGTAGGTTACTTCGTAAATTCTGCCCAAGCCGCGTTCAGTCAGTGCATAAACGGCCAGGACACTCACTAAAAAGGCTCCGTAGATAGTACGTTTAGCCCAGATAGCCACAGGTAAACCGTGAAGCTGAGTAAGCACGAGAATACCAAAAAAACCAAAGAGAAATGTGGGCCACTTGCTTTGTCCTAGTATTAATGACACGATTACACTATGTAAAAGCACTGAAGCCTCCAAAGTAAATGTCCACCAACGGTTTACATGGGTGCGGTTAAAAATCAAGGAAGATTGGAGCAGAAGGAAGAACATATAGAGAAAACCAATCAAGTGCCCCAAAGTCGCTTCCATTGGGTGATACCAGAAGGTGTAGATAGCGGCGAAAGAGAAAAAATAGCCGTGGTACAGTTTGATAATTTGCAAAAACTGTTGATGAAATGGAACAGAATTGCCAAAAAACAAACCGCGTCGAGGTGTTTCTAAAATCAGTACGAAGACTAGTAAAAGTACAACTGCACCTTGAGAAGCCCAAATTGAAGTATCTTGAGCTAGAGCATCGTACCAAATATATGTTTGGAGAAAGTGTAAAGCGATAAATCCACCATTGATGGCAAGCATGAGGTAATTTATCGGGTGCAACGCCGATTTGTATTTCAACTGCGATCGCTGCGCCCACAAGATACACGCCCAGATGCTAAACTGATGCCCAATGTACATACCCCAAGCCGTTGCTCGACTCCAAAAGGTTGGTTGGGGAAGTTTCCAGTAGTACCAGTTTAATCCTTGGTCAGGAAGTTTGATAATGCTTGCAGGAATGCTCCCACCGATCCAAATTCCGTAGGTGAGGAGGATGCTTACAAAGATACCTAAAAATAATACTCGGCGACCAGTCATAGTAATTTTAGATTTTAGATTTTTGATTTTAGATTAAAAATTTTTAATCCAACGTGAGTTCGATAAGCCCTTTTTTGACCTCTCCCCCAACCCCTCTCCGTGTCGGAGAGGGGAGCCAAAACCCTAATTTCTCGTTGCTCCTCCCTTTTCCCGTGGGAGAGGGAGGCTGGGAGGGAGAGGTTCATCGAACTCACGTTAATACAAGGCTGTTTCAAAAAATTGTTAAACTTTGAAATCAAGATTGTCAGGCGATACGTTCTGTTTTTGATTCAGATGCACTTTTCGTTACTCGAAAACTAAGAGTTAAAGCTACTAGCATTACTAAAAATCCACTCAAAAAAGGAGCAGAACTTCCAAATTTCATAAAACTCGCCCCTGCCCATGTTGGCCCAGCGATGCGTGCCAATGCAGAGCAAGAACTGGCAATTCCTAATATTTGTCCTTGTTCTTCTGGGGCTGTCATCTGGGAAATCAAGCTGTTCAATATTGGTTGACTAACACTAATTCCCCATGCCACAAGTGTGGCGGCGACTAATAATAAAATTAAGCTTTGCGAGAATCCAATTAACAGTAATCCTAAACCTAATCCTAATATCCCCAAGATAAGTAACTTGATTTCACCTAATTGTTTCTTGAGAAATCCGATTAGTCCTCCTTGAATGATTGTGCTGACAATCCCCATGAAGGCAAAAAGATAACTAGCTTGTTGAGGGCCCCAATTTAATTGCTGCTTAGACCATAAAGCTAATGTAGAGTCCATAGCTGCAACAGCAAAGGTGACTAAAAAGTAGATGCCAACAAGTACACAAAACTGCGATCGCTGTGACAACTGTAACAAGTTTAGGGATTGCTGACGGTGGCGATGAAGTTGGATTTTGGCTTTAGTCTCAGAATTTAGAGATTCTGGAAGTAATATTAAAGCACAAAGAAATGCCAATAAAGATAATCCGGCTGCAAACAATGACGGTAGATGAAAGTTAGCGTTGTTCGGATTTGACCCGATTAGAAGACCTCCAATCGCTGGGCCGAGAATGAAGCCAAGACCAAAAGCTGCGCCGATTACACCCATGCCACGAGCTCGATTAGTTAGCGTAGTAATATCTGCTATGTACGCCTGAGCAGTGGCAATATTCCCTGACATAATCCCAGCTAGACTACGAGCAATAAACAAAATCCATAAAGAGTTGGCAAAACCTAAACCTGCGTATGCAATTACCGAACCGAATAAAGTCAGTAATAAAATCGGACGGCGACCGTAGCGATCGCTAAATCTGCCCCATAATGGTGCAAATAAGAACTGCATTAAAGAATAAATAGCTACAAGTAAAGTCGCTTCATTAGGTTTTGCACCAAATTGTTCGGCATACAAAGGCAGTATCGGCAGAATAATTCCGAAGCCGAGCAAGTCTATAAATACAGTCAAAAATAAGACGAATATAGCCCTGCGATTATTTTTACTCTCCATCTGGGCAATGCCATTTTATAAAAAAGATGTGTAACTTGAATTAGCTTTCTGCACAGCAGTGAATGCTCGATCGTAAAGACCTATTGAATACAACCAGTAATCAGTACAAGCAAAGTGTATGAATTTCAGTGTGATTGAGCAAAATAGCATGGAACAAACCCATAATAAAAATCAAGCCAATAATACTACTAATGAAAGCAACAATAATTTCGTGCTTCCGTATGGCTTTTTGTATCTTAGCGTCTATGATATTTTCTAATTCTTTGTATAACATTGAGTTGAATTTGGTTAAAGACAAGAATTATCTGAAACTTACGTTACTTACATAAGTTAGAGTATGTCCGAAATCTCTAACTTATGTCTAACTTATTAAATGAAAACTATTTCAATGCAGTGCGAGTGTCAAGAACTTTTACGTCGTTTCAAAACACCACCTGAAATACCAAAAGCTAATATCGCTAAGGTATAAGTTGGTTCGGGAGTTGCAAGAATACTTACCTGATTAATAGCCAAGCCGTATTGTGGAGCAGAACTGCTAAAAACAAGCCGTGAGATGTTTGGAGTATCACTACGAATCCCCAAGAATACTGCCGAATTATCTAATGCTAAAGACGAAATATTTGGAACTGAGAAAGTACCTAATAGGTTATTAGCTTTATCAAAAGCGGCGATCGAATTTTCAATTTTCAATTTACTAGTGTCTACAGCTATCTGAGTTCCAGCGCCAAAAACTGGCTGGGCAAAACTAATCGAAAAAGGCCCGCCGTTTCCCTGAGTACCAGGATCGGGAGTACCGGGAGGAAGAGGAATAAAACCTGTTGGGTCTATACCTCCGAAGAGAATAAAATCACCTAGAGCGAAGTTACTCCGAATGCCAGGTGGAGGTAAAGTTTGAAAAACAAATGGTGGAGTAATTTGAGGCTTATTAGTTGGAGTTATATTTATATTCAAGCCTAAACCACGTTGCGATGTTGCTGAAAAAGAGTTAGGTAGAAAAGCCGAAAAATCAGGGGCAGAAGGATTAAAGACTTTACCTAAACTTTCCCAATTAACTTCATCATTGCCTCCTAAACCAGCGCGGTCAGTTACTAAAAATGTAGCGGCTTTAACTGGTAATGGGAGAACCGTTATTATAGCTGCGATTGCTGAAAAATATTTTACAGATAACTTAAATAATTTATTTATTGTAACTCTCACAAAGTTTTCTCCTTAATTTTTTAAGATAATATCATCAAAATGCAACAATTAAATATTCGGGAGCATCCCAATTTTGCAAAAAGAGGGTGAAAAGACCAATTTATTCGCGAGT
>NZ_JAVRCA010000035.1:0-20663 GCF_034530995.1 Nostoc sp. DedQUE04
TGTTGTTATATTCTCCCAGAATTTGTATATCTTCCAAAAGTGGATGCTCCCGTTCACTCTAGCACTAAGTTTTCCATAAAATAAGAGACGGTAAATTTACCGTCTCTTGCATTTTTTGAGAGTTATGTTAAATAAATTAGTTTTTACAGACTTGCCAAAACACCAACAATACCGTGTCCTGTGAATACTTCTAATGCTATCAGAGAGACAAAACCAATCATTGCTAAACGACCGTTGAGCATTTCTGCATAAGGAGTGAAACCAGTGCGATCGCCTTGTTCATCTATATATACTTTTGGCTCGATCGCAAAATTGTTCAGTTTGCCTTGGTCGTCAATTATAGCAGTGCTTGTACGCATGGGTTTTTCCCTGTCTTCTGTTTATGTAAATAACTGTAACAAAGTTATTAACATTTGTAAAGTATCTTCATCTAATCGAGTAGAAGTCCAAGCCAGAGAAGAGATATGATGATGAATCGAGTTCAAAGCCATGTCTAAGTACTCTGTCTAAGCAATCCCAGTCACCAATCCATTCCCCAACAGCTAATGCATCGATTTCGAGTAGAGGTTATTGCCAAAACACCAAACCCGCAGCAGGTGATTTATGCTGCAATGCACCAGGATTATACTGATGGGTTTGTGTTTGATGAGCGCGACTCCTGGCCCTCGGAGTCACAAAGCGGCGAAGTAATTGTTAAGCGTCTTTTAGCAGGAGAGAGGGGACACTATGGGCCTTTAGAGCATCCCCAGATTGTTTTCAACTGTGGCTACTTTCCCCACAGTGTGATGCAGCAGGCGCGGACTCATCGCGTTTCTGTATCATTTGATGTACAATCTTTTAGGTACACAGGCAACCAATTTATTGACGTAGTAGAAGGCAAGAAAGACATAGAAGATGTTTTTTATCTACGACCCGTTGGTTATTACACTGATAGACAAGGTAAAAAGTATCACTATTCGCCAGAACAACGAACAGCAGATTTAGAGTGGTGTAAAGACGCAGCTAAACGATATAAAGCTGATTTTGAAGCGGGAATGTCTGAAGAACACGCTAGAGGCAAAGTGCCTTTTGATTATCGCCAGCATTTTGTAGTTAGTTTTAATTTAAGGTCTTTCTTGCATTTTTGTGACCTGAGAAATAAGAAAGATGCTCAACTAGAAATTCAAAAGTTGTGTGAAATGATGTGGCCTCATTTTGAAGATTGGGCACCTGCGATCGCACAATGGTATGAAAAGCAGCGTCTAGGTAAAGCCAGGTTAGCACCTTAGATAATCGCTGAAAGTTGATACAATTTGCGGTAGGATAAGGCGAAGCGATTATCCTTGGATTTATTGGGTTTGATTTAAGGCGATCGGATCTATTTTTTTTGATGAACAAAGCTGTCGATATTAGCACTAAAAAATTAATCAGCCTTGCACCAAATAATTGGGCAAAATGGGTGACAGGAATTCCCGACATTGTTACAGGCGAAATCTTAAATACAGAATTCCAATGGATTAGCCGACAAAGCAATGTTGTAATTCCGGCTGAAAGTCCCCAATACGGGAAATTTCTCATCCTCAATGAGTTACAATTACGCCACACATCAGAAATGCCGCGTCGGATGCGTGCTTATGCGGCTCTTGCGGAAGAGAAATATAAACTACAAACCTACCCTGTACTGATTAACATTCTCAAAATCAGCAACAGTGAAATACCTACAAGCTTTGCATCAAATTTTATCGGTTTAAGAGCAATTCAAGATTACCGCGTAATCAATCTCTGGGAAGTTGACGTAAATATTGCTTTTGAGACGCCGTTACCGTCGCTGCTTCCCTTTGTACCAATTCTCAAAGGCGGAGAAAACGAGTCTACAATTAGGGAAGCATTGCGAATGCTGCGTGCTGATGAGCAATTAAATCAACTTGAGACAGTTCTGGCATTTTTTGCAACCTTTGTATTAGAAAGTACTTTAGTTCAGGAAATCATGAGGTGGGATATGACAGTCTTAAGAGAGTCACCTTGGTATCAAGAAATTTTACGTGAGGGATTAGCACGAGGACAAGCAGAAGGAGAAGCAAGAGGAGAAGCCAGAGGAGAAGCAAGAGGAGAAGCAAGAGGAGAAGTACGTGGAATAATCTCTAGCATCGAAACAAGTTTAGAGGCGAAATTTGGCAGCGATGGTTTGGAGTTGATGTCGCAAATTTCGCAAATTTCTGACTTAGGGCAATTGAAAGAGATTTTACGCAAGATTGTTGTAGCAAATACAATTCAAGAGTTACGGAATGTTTTGTAGGATAAAGCAAGCGATCGCACCAACTCCTGCCTGAGAGCTAGAATATGATGAAAGTTTAGACTATCTCATATAGACTTTTGTAGGACAATGGATATTCAAAAAGTTCTACGCGATCGACGAATTATTTCCTCCGATCCAGATATTATGAGTGGTACTCCTGTGTTTGTTGGAACACGGGTTCCATTGCAGACTTTTTTCGACTATCTAGAAGGTGAATCAGGTTTAACCGAATTCTTAGAGGATTTTCCACATTTGCAAACTCAGGTGTTGCAAATTCTGGAGGTGATTGCAAAAGCAATGCTGAATCAGGAGCATATTTATGCTGATTCTGCTTGATGAAAATCTCCTGAGTAAGAAGTTGAATAAGCCGCTCATAGATGCAAATTTTTTAAGCTACAATCAAGACAAAATTTTATGAAATCGCCAAAATTTATGAATAAAAGTTTTTACTTTCAAATCAAAGTGAAGTTGTTGATTTCTTAAAGACGTGTAATCAGCTAGGAATTAATAATTATCAGTTTGAGGGCGGTACTGGAGGTAGGAGCATTTACTCTTTTCTAGGTTCTGTTTCTGGCTCTTTAGACGGGTATTTTTACAACCTAAATCTTTTTTTCTCACTTACTGGTTTACCTCCCAAAACTTTGATTAGGAAAAGCTTTACTCTTTCTCAAATAAACTATGTACCAAAGGAACTTCCCACTATTGATATCAACTGTTTAGTTTATGAGTACGTCCGAGTTGCAAATAAACTCGGACTTGCCAAAATAGATTTAAATTCTATTGTTGTATAAACTTTTTTTAGATATCATTCAGTTTAAATACGAGCTAAGGTCACAACTTCTAGTTGATCCTGATATTTACCTTGACGGGCTTCGTAACTGATAGCGCATGGTTCACCTTCTAAAAATAGCAGTTGCACTACACCTTCATTCGCGTAAATGCGACAGTCAGCGCTAGAAGAATTAGAAAACTCTAAGGTAAGATGACCTCGCCACGCAGCCTCAGCAGGAGTTAAATTTGCTATTATGCCACAACGTGCATACGTAGATTTTCCAATACAAATTACAGTAATATTCTCAGGAACCTCCAGTTTTTCTAGAGCAACCCCAAGTCCATAGGAATGAGCAGGTAAAATAAAATAACTGCCATTAGCATCGGTATGCAGTGCTGTTGGCTCCAGATTTTGAGGATTAAAGTTTTTGGGATCGACTACAGTTCCGGGAATGTGACGAAAAATACGGAACTCGGCCGAAGAAAGGCGTATATCGTAGCCATAAGAAGATAAACCGTAGCTGATTACATGTTTAACTACTACTGATTCATCTTTTTGCACTTTTCGGATTAAACTTGGCTCAAAGGGGGAAATTAGACCCTGTTGAGCCATTTCAGTAATCCAGATATCGTTTTTAATCACAACTTCACAGCTAATTCAAACAGAATTACTAGGATATCCTGAATTGAGTATTTTGTTTAAGGTCGATAACTTCGACGGATTTCTGTAATTTGATCTGCCACATCGAGAAGGGATTTCGGCATCTCTGGCCCTGTGAGAATGATATCAACGTGGGGAGGACGTTTTGCCAAAAACGCTAAAACTTCCGTTTCAGAAATTAAACCAAAGTTAATCGCTAAACTTAACTCATCTAACACTACGAGAGAATACTTACTCTCACACACAACTTGTTGTGTATACTGCCACAGCTTTTGTAAGGCTTGATTTTCTGTATCGTCTAAATGTGGTGTATCGATACAACGAGGCAAATCACACCGAATCCAATCTAAATTTTGTCCTAATTGTATAGGTCGATCTTGTCCTTGGCGGATACCTCCTTTGAGAAACTGCACTATTAATACTGGCGTTCCTTGTCCAGCTATTCTCAGTGATTGAGCCATCACGCTCGTAAAAAAGTTGCGATGAGAGCTAGTGAAAACTTGCACTAGTCCTTCTACTGGATATGGTAAGGTAAGGGGTGAATTTATACTTGGAGTTTCTAGCTGGGCAACCATAGGGTAAAGTTCAAAAAATTACAATAAATTAAATGTTTGTGCTGGCGGTACTTATTACAACTCTGCCTGTATAATCTATCTGTTTTTCACAGGTATGGTGAATTTGGCAAATTGCATTCTTAGTCAAACACTACGTTTGTATTGAAGTCAAGAGTTATTTTGATTTAAATTTTCGTTTTTTCTCGGAAATGAGTTGTAAAAATGAAAACATAAAATTTTTAGTTCTAATTATGAAAAAAGCTAGGCACAACGCCTAAAAATCGCTAAATGTTAAATTTGTCGGTTGTTTGGGCAAAACAGACTTAGCTAGTAGGGAATTTGACAGGATGAGGAGTAAATCGTTGTGAGATTGGTGATTCTGGGAGGTTCAGGATCGGGGAAAAGCACTCAAGCACAGAGGCTTTGCAGATACTTTGATATTCCTCTGATTTCCACAGGTGAGATTTTACGAGAAGCAATATCTGGCAATCAGCCCCTGCCGGAATTTCGATGGTTGGAAGCCGATCCCCGGACTTCTCTTTCGGTTTACGCTAGCTTGAGTGAACTTGGCTACCACGCACGACCCTACATGCAAAAAGGGGAGTTAGTTCCAGACGAAACGATCGTTGAATTGATCCGAATTCGCCTCAGACAATCAGATATTAACTGCGATTGGGTGTTAGAAGGCTATCCCCGTACTGCCTTCCAAGCTGAAGAATTAGATTTTTTATTGGATGATTTAGGGCAAAAGCTAGATTGGGCAATTTATCTCCAAGTCCCGGAAGCAGTTATGGTTAGTCGATCCTTGGGGCGATCGCTACCAGATGACCAACCAGAAATCGTACAGCGCCGTGTAGAATTATTCTACGATCGCACCATTCCCATCCTAGAATATTACGACCGTCGTCGCTGCCTGTTGACCATCAACGGCGACCAGTCACCAGAGATGGTACAGCAAAATATTTTGACTCTGCTTTCAGTTCCTTAGAAGAGGAAGGGGGCAGGGGAGCAGGGGAAGCAAGGGGACAAGGGGACAAGGGGACAAGGTGACAAGGTGACAAAAGTTTAGAACTTACAACAAGTCTTTCCCCTTGTCCCCAATTCTCCTTGTCTCCAAGTCCTCTTTCCAATGCCCAATGCCCAATGCCCAATGCCCAATGCCCAATGCCCAATAACACTAAGGTAATCTTAAGGCAGTATTGTAAAACTTGAGGCAACTCCAATGGCTTGGCAGCGTCCTGACGGTCGTCTTGCTTACGAACTACGTCCGATTAGCTTTCACCCTAGTTTCACCCGCTTTGCCCCCGGTTCTGTTCTCGCAAGATGCGGTGATACTCAGGTACTTTGTACCGTTAGCGTTAATAAGGGAGTTCCGAAGTTTCTTGAAGGAACTGGTAAAGGCTGGTTAACTGCTGAGTACCGAATGTTACCATCTGCTACCCAAAAACGCCAAGAAAGGGAATTATTGAAATTATCTGGACGGACGCAAGAAATTCAACGTTTAATTGGACGTAGCTTACGCGCAGCAGTGGATTTTGAGGCACTGGGAGAACGCACGCTGACTGTGGATGCTGATGTGTTGCAAGCAGATGCCGGAACTCGGACAACAGCTATTACAGGCTCGTTTGTGGCGTTGGCTCATGCAATTTCCAAATTGTTGCAAGAAGGCGTGTTGGAGCGATCGCCTTTGTGTGGACAGGTAGCGGCAGTTTCCGTAGGATTACTGGATAAAGAGCCATTTTTGGATCTAAATTATATCGAAGATGTGGCTGCAACAGTAGATTTTAATGTGGTGATGAATCAACATCTGGGAATTATTGAAGTCCAAGGAACAGCCGAAGAAGGCAGCTTTAGCCGTACTCAGTTGAACCAACTGCTAGATGTTGCCCAAAAAGGAATTCAGGAATTGTTAATTGCCCAACGTGAAGCGATCGCTGATTGGGAAACATTGTTTAAGATTAATTAGTTTTATTAATTTTTAATAAGAATTAATAAACGTATCCTTTGTGGCGTAAATCAACAAAGTATCAAGTAACTGGATGTAAATAAAAATAATCATGAGAGTGGTTAGTAGTTAGTACGACTCACTACTGACGACTTACCGTTGAAGCTGATAAGGAGGGTCTAAATTTTTCAAGCTTACTCAATCCATGATGTTAAATGTTTCAAAAGTTAAAAAGGGGGATTGTAATAAGTTCGGTATTGTATTGCCAGAAGCCAGCAATATGATGATGAAGCCATGAACAAAACTGTTGAAGTTCTACCGGATCAGCCGGCGCTGGTTGCACGAGCGCTAGAATTAATTCTGTCCAAGTTAGAAACTGCCATTGAGCAGCAGGGGCGGTTTACTATCGCCTTATCCGGTGGCAGTACACCTAAACCGTTATACGAAGCGATCGCTACTCAAAAACTGCCTTGGGATAAAATTCATATATTCTGGGGAGATGAGCGTTACGTACCACCAGATCACCCCGATAGCAATGAACTGATGACGCGTCGTGCGTGGCTAGATCGCGTTGACATCCCAGCGGCTAACATTCACCCCGTACCAACTTTAGAAGCCAATCCAGAACTGGCTGCTGCCAAATATGAACAACATCTCAAAGAATTTTTCCATTCTTCTGGGGTCGAGTTTCCCCCCTTGGATGTAGTATTACTAGGAATGGGTGATGATGCACATACTGCGTCTTTGTTTCCCCATACCGAGGCTCTTAAAGTACGCGATCGCCTTGTGACTGTGGGTAACAAAGACGGAAACCCCAGGATAAGTTTCACATACCCCTTCATCAACTCTGCTCGTAGCGTGATTTTTCTGGTTGCTGGTGCTAATAAACGACCAGCTTTAGCGCAAGTCTTTGCACCTGTAGCCGATGACTTCACTTACCCATCCCGTTTAATTCAGCCCCAAGGAGAACTTTGGTGGCTGCTGGATGCGGCAGCAGGTTTGGAACTTCAACACTAAACTTGGGAATTGGGCATGGGGCATTGGGCATTGGAAAGAGGACTTGGAGACAAGGAGAATTGGGGACAAGGGGAAAGACTTGTTGTAAGTTCTAAACTTTTGTCACCTTGTCACCTTGTCACCTTGTCCCCTTGTCCCCTTGCTTCCCCTGCTCCCCTTCCCCGTGTAAGAGTGTCCAATTTATTGTTCAATAAGCAGTAATTGCTAGAATCTAAAGCTAGGGCCGCCCTCTGCTTGCCAGTCCTAACTATATTTATGATGATCTTGAACAAAGGCTAAATATCGATGATCGTCTGCCCTAATTGCAATCATCCCAACCCTGATGGCGCTGTCCAATGTGAAGCTTGTTATACACCATTACCTGCGACTACTAATTGTCCCAGTTGTGGGGCAACTGTGCAGGCAGATGCTGCATTCTGTGGTCAATGTGGCTATAACCTTCACTCCGCAGGTGTTCCACACGTTCATCCCGCAGTAGCTACAACAGTTACTCCCGATATTCCCGTGGAAGTACCACCGTTAGTTCCACCCGATCCACTGTTAGAACTTTTACAACCAGATGCCTTGGGAGTGGGTGGTTCGACTAACTCTCATCCTCCCGAATCATCTTTACCACCAACAGAGATGGCAGTTCCCCCAGAACCTGTGCCACAGATACCTGTTGCAAAAAGCAGTCCTCCAGAGCCAGCGTCATCCGTTGTAGCTCAACCCGTAGTCTCTGGACAAAGTAGTATTCCGACTCCACCACCAGTGGAGCCAGCACCAGCCTCCCAAGCCGAAGTATCCCCGCCAGCAGCACCAGCACCAACTGCAACTGCTGCCAGAACGCAATTGCAGCAGGTTACAGCGCGGTTACTCCACGTTCAAAGCGATCGCTTAATTGAATTGCCGCAAAATTTCTCTGTGATTCATATCGGCAAGCCTAATGACCGGATTCCTCCAGATATAGATGTTTCAGGATTTCCTAATTCCGAAATTGTCTCGCGGATTCATGCAGATATTCGTGTCGAAGGAGATGCCCACTATGTAGAGGATGTAGGAAGTTCTAATGGCACTTACATTAATAATTTGCCACTTTTACCAGGGAACCGTCATCGCTTGCGACCAGGCGATCGCATCAGCTTGGGTAAAGGAGACTTAATGACATTCCTGTTTCAACTTGCTTAACTGATTAGCACTCAATTGTGACATCCGGTCTAAGTATTTTCTGCCCATCCTCCGATATCTATTTTGGAGGATAAACACTTGAACCGTATCATACAAGCGACGGATGGCTATGTTGTTCTTGATAGCGCCATAGTTTACAGCCGTCGCTTTGAAGTGCGAATTGTTGCATTCCTCAGTAACCCTAATACCTCAATAATTACATTAGGATAGATGAAAATATACTGTCAATATTAAATTGAAGGAATAATCTATAATCTAAAACCCCAAATTGAATGCCCTATGAATTAATCGGGATAATCTTAATTCCAAAATCTAAAATCTAAAATCTAAAATTGAGTAACCTATGAGGGAATCAAACAAAAATTTTGAAACCTTGCTCACAAAAGAAGCCCCGTTAGTTGTTGAACGTATGGGGCTAACCTGGCTAGTTGCAGCAGCGATCGCAACTGCTTTGTTGTGGCAAGTACCAGGAGGAGATTATATCTTATACCCATTTACAATTTTGGCAACTTGGTTTCATGAAATGGGTCACGGCTTAATGGCACTGCTATTAGGGGGACAGTTTCAGAAGTTGCAGATTTTTAGCAATGGTTCTGGTGTCGCAACTTATGGCCTCCGGTCGTCATTGGGGCCAATTGGCCCAGCAATCATCGCCGCAGCTGGGCCAATGGGGCCGCCTCTTGCCGGTGCAGCTTTGATTCTGGCTTCCCGCAGTTTTACAGCAGCAACCCTGTGTTTAAAAATTTTAGGCAGTTTTTTGCTGTTGTCCACATTAATTTGGGTGCGTTCCTGGTTTGGATTGGTTGCAATTCCCTTACTAGGTTTAATAATCTTGGGTATTTCCCTGAAAGCACCTCGCTGGGCGCAAGGGTTTGTCATTCAATTTCTGGGCGTACAAGCTTGTGTAAGTACGTACCATCAACTTGATTATCTATTTAGTAGTTCTGCTGGCCCCCTTGGAATTTCTGATACAGCGCAAATGCAGCGATATTTGCTTTTACCTTACTGGTTTTGGGGCGGGTTAATGGCGATCGCATCTCTGGTGATTTTAATCCAAAGTCTCCGCGTTGCTTATCGTTCGGAGTAACGAGTAAGAAGCACCATCAAAAGGCGATTGAATCTTTAACTCAAAGAATTACCGAACATCAAGAACATATTAGACTGGAATCAGAAAAGAGTTTTGCTGACGAAGGTCTAATTAAGCATTTGGAAAAAGAGATTCGTGCTTTTGACAAGGCAATCCAACAAGCACGTAAAAGATTGGGACAATAACTAAAATATGCAGATTAGCGATCGCCCTCTTGCAGTCACCAATTCAACCTTCAGTACCTTAATTGCTGAATTAGGTACAGAATGCTTAAAAGTACAAGCCTTGATTAACCAGTTACAGTTAACTAGTTTAACTGCTAACCAACAAGCTGAAATTCTAGCAGAACTCCTAGCTGCTGCGGTTCATCTGTATAATCATTGTGACGAAGATTTTCAGACGCTAATTACTGAAGAAATGGAAAATTTGCCTGATGATGAGGATTAAAGAAGAATTCCGAAGTTAGGAGTCAGAATTAAGAGTTTTTATCAGTATAATAGCCTGGATATTGTTAAAAAATTCGCCGCTAATAACTTTTGCCTTCGCGGTTCGAGACTCTAAACATGTCCACCCAACCCATAATTCAAAGTATATACACTGATGGTGCTTGCACCGGTAATCCTGGCCCTGGCGGTTGGGGTGTTGTCGTCTACTTCAGCGATGGCTCAATCCATGAAATGGGCGATGCATCCCCTCATACCACTAATAATAAAATGGAGATGCAAGCTGCGATCGCCGCCCTTCAATTTCTGCAAACATCTCAACAAGCCCAACCCATCACCCTTCATACCGATAGCGAATACCTGATTAACTGTGTTACCAAGTGGGTGAAAGGCTGGAAAAACAAAGGCTGGAAAAAGTCAGATGGTAAACCCGTCCAAAACCAAGACCTTTTAGAAACCTTAGATGAACTCAATACCCAACAAGTAAAATGGCAATACGTTCGGGGACATTCTGGTAACATAGGTAACGAACGTTGTGATGCGATCGCTCGCAGTTATGCCAGTGGCAAAATCCCTTCGCTACAACAATTATCTTTCACAGATTTTCATAAATCTTTACCTTCCCAAAATCAACTAAATGTAGCAAAAGTAGCTGATTATGAAAAAAACTCTCGAATAATTAACCAAAATCCCCAACAAATCAGTACTTTTGCACCAGAAATAACCTTTATGGAACCATTAACTGGGCCAACTGCGGCCGTGACCAATGAAAAACCGCCAGAAATGAGGGTTTCGCAACTCCGCAGCTTGGTCGAAACTCTGCGTATAGCTGACGAAATTTCTGAAAAAGGCTACTTAATCACCAGTTCTGAGTTAGCAGACTTGATGGATGTCCACGCCAGCGCTGTCACCAGTCGTGGAGATCAATGGCGCTGGCGAAATTGGATAGTGTCACGGGTACGCCGTGAAGGAAATCAAATTCTTTGGGAATTGGAACGCGGGGATCAAGTAGGAGGTGAAGAGGAGTAGGGAGTGAGCAGGGGAAGCAGGGGAAGCAAGGGGACAAGGTGACAAGGTGACAAAAGTTTAGAACTTACAACAAGTCTTTCCCCTTGTCCCCAATTCTCCTTGTCTCCAAGTCCTCTTTCCAATGCCCAATGCCCAATGCCCCACTATATATACTTGCGTCCTCGCCACTCGCGCGGGGTATGGAATGCAGATAAAAAGATTCGTAGCACAGCTAAGGGATCGGCCAAAGGGGAAAGCCAGAATAACCAGCTACCTTTAGCGTTTGTGCGATCGTAAGAAGGTGCGATCGCTATTAGCATCGCAAAGCGAATCACCAACAGGAATAAATTCAGTCCCAGCAGCAAGAGTGGGGGAGTGGACGAATATGAGAGTGTGGGAGTAATCAACAAAAAAGTCAGGACAATTAAAAAGGGTAGACCTTGAACAGATGTGAGTAGCCATAAATCTCCCCACAACTGAGAGCGAGAAGTTGCATCTTTAAGATCGAGACTCCGCCCCCATTCTTTCCACGTCTCCATCGCCCCTTCATACATACGTACCTTTAATACCTTGGCACCATCTAAAAAGCCGACTTTATAACCTTGGATAGCAATATTGCGTGCTAAGGTGACATCATCACAAAAAGAATTACTCGCACTGCTATAACCACCTACAGCAGCTAAAACGGAGCGACGACACAAAAAACACTGCCCATTTGCCATTACCCGTTCTGGTTGCTCTGTATTGATCCCCGCTGGATCAAATCGGTAAAGCAAAGTCATCAACAAAGCCGGTTGTAGCCAGCATTCCCCAGGATATTTGAGGATGAATTGGGGTGAAAGAGAAACCAAATCGTAGCCCTGTGCTTCGGCCGTCTTTAACAACCCAGCAACTAAACCAGGATGCGGTTGGATATCAGCATCCAGCCCCAAGAACCACTGACTAGCCTCTGAACTATATAGAAAACCGTTATGCAATGCCCAAGGACGCCCCACCCAACCAGAGGGTAAGGGATCATCTGTCATCAAGCGAAAGCGGGGATCTTTCTGCTGTGAGGCTTTGACTAAATCGGGGGTGCCATCACTCGATTTACTGTCTACAACCATAATTTCCCGAACTTCATAGCTTTGCTGACTTAAACCAGCCAACAGAGGGCTAATGCGAAGCGCCTCGTTCAGCGTAGGAACAACGACGCTAACCTTACCCAAAAGCTCAGGTGTCGGTTGTTGGGGTTTTATTGGAGGATGGCGTCTTGGCCCTTTTAATAGGCGCGAAAACAGAATCGCCGTTGCTGGTACTTGGATAAGTAGCAATAAAAGAGAGATAGCGCTTTCTGCTATCAAAGCGTTGTCATTAGTCATTAGTCATTAGTCATTAGTCATTGGGCATTGGAAAGAGGACTTGGAGACAAGGAGAATTGGGGACAAGGGGAAAGACTTGTTGTAAGTTCTAAACTTTTGTCACCTTGTCACCTTGTCCCTTTGTCCCCTTGTCCCCTTGCTTCCCCTGCTCCCCTGCCCCCCTGCCCCTCTACTCCCCACTCCCTAATTTCTAGACTTATTTCAAGGCAACTTCAACCTTTGCTACTGATACTTCTTTGGTTACTGGTTCAACAGTAACTTGAGCAGGTGTGGTTGAACTCCTTGACCACAGCACCATAGCCGGAATTATACCTAGCAATAAGCCAAGTAACACAGGGATAAAGAATCCAGCGGCCAAACTGAGTCCGGCGGCGAATGCAAAGTTAGTTAAATAAACGACTAAAGGCAGATTTAGTTGCGATCGCTCTAATTTAATCGAGGTATTTCGCCACAATAATCCTGCCACACTCATAAACAGAGCGCTAGTACCAAACCAACCTACATAGTTCTGGTAAGGTGTTCCAAAGAAAGCTCCTGGTTGTTCCCAATACCAGAAAGGCAGAGAAGTTTGACTCATAGCCGGTTCAAGGGCAAAGTCCCAGCAAGTGAAGAGCAAAGCCCCAACGGCTATCGCAGCAATATGGCGACCCCAACTGGGTTTTTGAGCCACTTTCAAACCAGTTCTCGCAATTAAGTAAGACGACAGCCCAACATAAAACCAAGATAAAGGAATTGTGAAAGGAACTAGCCCCGCAATCTTATAACCCAAACCACTCAAGTAGCTATAATCACCAAATGGAAACCCTGTACTAGTTCCCAGTAGTTCACTTCCCAAAGAGATAAACATAGCTGGTAGCATAAATGCTAGCCAAGTTCCTAATCCCAATGTCCGGTAGGCATAAATAGAGACAGCTACTGTCCCTAAGATGATATCTACTACACCGCCGCCAGCCATACTTAACTGTACAGCAGTTTCTCCTACCTGCGATAAGTTGAAAATTATTTCGGCATTGGGTACTACCAGTAGCATCCCTACCAGTCCAAAGGCTTTTGACGCGATATGACCAATGAGGCATACGCGTTCAGCAATAATAAGTTGTTTCATGATAATTCCTTAACAAGATGTGACACGCGGCTACTCGGCTGCTAACAGTTTACAAATCTTTAACTACTTTGTACCGCAATTCTCGACAAACTTGTTTAGCTTTCTTGTGAATAGCATAAAAGTCTATTGATTGAAGTTATAAAATATGATGCTAAACCTACTAGTTTAAGCCATATATTCAAAATCTACATAATTTTATCTGTAAGAACTTCTGGTTTCTTATCTCACTAATACCCGTATCGGAAAAAACTCCTTTGATACTGGGATATGCTTAAGGAAGGACAATTATCATAAACTAAGCAAATCCTCAAGCAAAATAAAGTCTTGAGTTAGTAAACTTATTTATGCGATAAGACCTTAACCCTGTACTAGAAATATAAACCCATGTCAATTTTGAAAAGAGTTCCTTGGGTGTCCCTAGCACTAGTACTGCTGAGTTACAGTACTTTGGGCTGGGTAATATCAGAAACACGTGCTCCTATATTTGTGTGGGTGGCAACTGTAATTGCTATCTTGCTTTTAATCATAACGTTGACCGCTCCTTGGCCAAGGATGACATATTACTACAGTATTTTCCTGCAATCAAATACCAGGGCTTTTGCTGTTGCCGTGTTAGCAGCGTTCTTATTCTTTATTATGATTGCCTGGTTTCGGATATTTCTTGATACTTTACTCATCATTTCAGCGACTATATTAGTCAGGATAGACTTTCAAAGAGCTGGTCTTAAGGAAGGGTTAGCTTTTTCGACTGCCTCGATCTTTTCATTGGGAGGTTTAGCTTTGGGTGCGCTAATTTACAAGTTCATATATTCCCAAATTCTGTTAACGTGATGAAGTATACCAGAAAAAGCAAGCTATGCCTGGGTTGGGTTACGCCAATCCTTTAGAAGCAGTATTATTTACCTACAATTTCCTTTGTAGCTCAAATTCCCGACTTTTTAATAAGTTGGGAATTTTGTTTTGTTCGATACTTACTTGGGTTCAAAATGCAGGCTGTTCAAACAGCAGTAGAGATAGGAAAAAATCCATAATAAAAATGGATACCCAACTAGTAACAACTGCTTTTGTTGCCGATTCCCCTACTTCCTTTGCTCCCCCTTTCGTAGTTAAACCCCAACTACAGCCAATGACAGCAACCAGCACTCCAAAAATAAACCCTTTTAGCAAAATAATAAACAAATCTGACGGTTATAAAAAATTTCTGACTGATTCTAAAAATGTTTCGGGAATAATTTGGTAAAACTTTGATGCGGCAAAAACTCCGCCAGTGATGCCTGTAACTAAAGCCAAAATCGTCATCAAAGGCACCATCAAACAACAAGCAATTACTCTAGGAAGTACTAGATAATCAATTGGATCGGTTTTGAGCATATAAAGTGCATCAATTTGTTCGGTGACTCGCATTGCACCTATTTCCGCTGCAAAAGCAGAACCTACTTGTCCCGCCATAATACTAGCGGTCAAAATTGGAGCTAATTCTCTACAAAAAGCTAAGGCAAAAGCACCTCCCACTGCATCAACAGCGCCAAATCGCACTAATTCTCTCGCTGTTTGAATAGTAAAAATCATTCCGGCAAAACCGCTAACAAGGAGAACTGGAGAGATAGAACCTGGCCCAGCGGTAACAAGATGTTGCAAAATCTTGCGATAGTAGGTTTTCCCTTGGAGTAAATGTAGCCACACTTGACCAAAGAGCAGTATTGCTGCAAAACAGCGTGTAATCCCAGATTGCTCAAATTTTGTTTTTGGTTGCAATTTTATCGTCCTTACGACTGACTTTTTTTGCACATTTGTTGTTATATCAATTTTCCAAAATCAGACTACAGATACAAATGGTGGGAACCCAGCCAGATGTAATCTGACTTTCTCAATTAACTCATGCTTTGTGTGCTATGGAGTTGTAATCTCTGGTCTGTCAAACTAGGAAAAGTAATTGAATCAACTCAAAGGGTCGAAAAATTTAATAATATTTCCAAATAATGTTAAACAATTTTTTATGAGCAGGATTAAATACATAATATTTATATTGCTATTAATACTACCTTTCTCCGTGGTATATCCAGCTTTTGCATCTGTATGCCGTAATTACGCTGTCTACGACGGTCTACGCCACCAGATTTGCATTCTCAGTATCAGCCGAAGTGCCAAAAATTATTGGGAATACAAGGCAATTGTTAGCGTAGATGGCATAAAAAGACCTACAGAGGTTTACAATTGTCGCGAACGAGTCAAGGTTCAACAAGCTGGGACTATTTTGCCCTTTGAGCAAAAAGGCCCTGGTGAGATGATATGCAGCTTTTTTAATTCTTCTCGACGGTAAACACTCGCCAGATAATGAAGACGGTAAAACCTAGATAGGTGAATACTGTTAACCATTCTTGCCAGCTACCAAATGCATTGTTCATTAGCAAAAGCCGGAAAATTAATATTTATCAATCCTACACGCTGATGCTACCAGTAGGTTGCTGTATGTTAGGAGATCAAAGAAGACTAGTCAAAAATTCTTAGCTAATTTTCCGGAATGGGTAACAATGGCGTGGTAGTAAATATCAGAGCATCGATATTATACTGAACCTCTATAACTAACCTTCGGGGAATATATCCCCATTGTTTTCCCTCAAGAACCCGGTCTTAACGATCGGGTTTTTGGTGTTTATACCAAGTTAACGTGAGTTCGACAAGCCCTTTTTTAACCTCTCCCCCAACCCCTCTTGGACACCCAGAGAAGAGCCAAAACCCTAATTTCTCGTTGCTCCTCCCTTTCCCCGTGGGAGAGGTAGGTTGTCCGGGAGAGGTTCATCGAACTCACTCACGTTAAGTTACAGTCGAGCAAGTTAGGGACACGATGCCTACGGCTGGCTACGCCAACGCAGCACTTCTCTCAATTGCCTGGGTATCAAATAAAACTATTGTCAAGAAACTTTTAAGAGATTTTATTGGTCTGGTTCTCCAAATTCTGCAAAAATCAACCAATGTCATCTTCTGCTCAAGGTATTCCCGGATTACCCGATTTGACGCATCCAGTTGAGCTTGTTCAATTTGGAACCCAGGCGCTCAAAGCTTCACTGTTATTAGTATTTTTGATTGTAGCTTTGGGAGTTGCGATCGCACTCATCAGTTTTTCTCTGCGTCGCAGCCAGCCGGAACAATTTATATTCATTGGCGAATGGGCTGTTCGTTATTCCCAACTGTTACGGGGATTACAGCATTTAACTCTAGTATTAGTCTTGTTAGTTCCGGGATTTTTTCTCTGTTCGACTTTGAGCAATCGCTATCACTACTGGGAACAAACAAAGGTGGCTCAAGTGGCCCAAAGTGTCGCAGGTGAAAAACTCGAACAATTTGCACCTCAAGTTCGCTACTCTATCCAGGAGCCATACTCCTATAACACTCAAATTAATGGCAAAATTGTCAAGGTAAATGAGACACGACAAATCAACCGCTTCTTAACGTTGGCTGGTTCGCAAATACAAGTCAAGCTTGACCAAAGTGTAGATGTTCCAGGTCGCAGTTCAATTTATCAGGTAAATTACACTGCTGATTATAAAGTAGTTAACCAACTCAAGGATATTAATAATTTTTTCTTTGAAACACCGCCACCTAACGGCTACACACTGCTTGCTAGCTACAAAGTTGAGCGTGACGGTACTAGGTTACAACAAACCAATCCGGGAGACTATGGCTTTCCCTTCCGGCTGCAACCAGGAGGAGAAACTACCTTTCGAGTTACTTATCAGGCTCAAGGCGGGCCGCGTTGGGTTTATAGTGCAACGGGACAGTTGCTTTCTAATTTTCGCCTCACAGCAATTGCCAACTTTGCTCCGGCTGATTTTGCTAGTGGTGTTGTACCGAATGAGATTAAAGTTAACGGACGCAGTACTCAGTTTACTTGGATATTTGACGATAATGTTTCAGTCAAAAATCCCTTTGGAGTCTTTACCAACACCGAACCCATTCGTCATACTGGCATCATTCCCCGACTTTTATTGCTAGCCCCGGCAATATTTTTGTGGTGGATATTATTGTTATATTTGTCACTGCCAATGAGTTTTAGAAATATTGCGATCGCTGCTAGTATTTTCTTTGCTTGTCTGTTAACTTTGACCTATCTAGCTCGCGTTATCAATGCTCAGTTAGCTTGGACTTTAATTTCCATCATTTTACTAATTTTAACATGGGGATTGGGAGCTAGCCGCAGTGCTTCCCTGGCTGCGATCGTCGCCACTATTGCTGGAGCAGTGCTACCGATTTTTGGATTATTAATACCGTTTAGCGGACTAACCCTTAGTTTGGCGGGTTTGCTTTCAGCGATTTGGCTAGCAGTTCGTCACTGGTATGGCTGGTACAGTTTGCACCCAGAAGATCAAAGATTGCAGACTCAGAAAAATGCTAAAGATTAGATAATTCCGCTATGATTAGCGAAGTTTTAGCGTCGGGCATTTATGGATAACGATTTACTCGCTTTCTTTGCGGCGGCTGGGTTACTCATTCTCTATCTTATCTTCTCAGCTTTAACTGAAATGGGGACTAAATTGCCTTGGAAGAAATAAGCTGATGGGCTAAAAAGTTTACACTTTTAAACCTTATTGGGCTTGGAAAAAAAAGTAACCATCATTTAGGCTTAGGTAATATATTGATTGTTCGAGGAGTGCCAAATGCGCGATCCAGAGAAGAACCAGATTAAAGTCGAGCCGGCAACCCTGGTTTTGATTGTATCTGTCTTAATACTCTTGCCTCTGTTGGTTGTTGGTTTTTTCTCACAGTAAAGTTAGCCCAATGCTCTTTTTCTTAGGTGCGTTAAGCTACTGTTAACGCACCATATATCAAAACTACTTAGGCAAAACCTGCCGCAGTGCGGCTAAAAGTTGGTCAACACTTTCCTTTCGACTATTAAAGCCCATCAATCCCACGCGCCAAACTTTACCTGCGAGTTCGCCAAGACCACCGCCAATTTCAATATTATGTTCATTGAGTAACTGTCGAGCGATCGCTTTACCATCTACCCCGCCTGGAATACGGACAGTGGTAAGCGTTGGTAATCTATACTCTTGCTCAACGTGCATACTCAGTCCTAAATTCTCTAAACCTTCCCAGAGATACTCTACGTTCTTTTGATGCCGCTGCCAGGAATTTGCTAATCCTTCTTCTGCAAGCAAACGTAGTGCTTCCCGTAATGCATAGTATAAATTAATCGGTGCTGTGTGGTGATAGGTGCGTTCAGTACCCCAATACTTACCCAGCAACAACATATCTAAATACCAGTTTGCAACTTTCGTTTGCCGCTGTTGCAATTTCTCAACTGCACGCGCACTCATTGTAAAAGGAGAAGCACCAGGCGGGCAACCTAACCCTTTTTGGCTACAACTATAGGCTAAGTCAACTCCCCAAGTATCCAAAAACAAGGGAACGCCGCCCAAACTTGTCACCGTATCCACTAATAACAAAGTGCCAAATTCACGACACAAATCAGCGACCCCTTCCAAGGGTTGACGTGCGCCGGTGGAAGTTTCGGCATGAACTAGAGCTAAGATAGTTGGACGATGAGTTTTTAAGGCAGTTTGGAGTTCCTCCAAGTTGAAGACTTGTCCCCAAGGTTTGGTAATGGTTCGCACATCAGCGCCATAACGTCCAGCCATATCCACGAGGCGATTACCAAAGTAACCAGCTACACCGATTAAAACTACATCACCGGGTTCTACAGCATTGGCAATGGTTGCTTCCATTGCAGCTGTTCCCGTACCGCTGACTGCAATGGTAAGTGAGTTTTCTGTTTGCCATACGTACCGTAGCAACGACTGAATTTCATCCATGAGTGCGAGAAAAGTTGGGTCAAGATGCCCAACGGGTGAAGTATTCATCGCTTGGAGAACTGTGGGATGGGCATTAGATGGCCCTGGCCCCAACAGCAGACGGGATGGGATTTCTAGCGGCGTGAGTTGCAAGCGCCCGGAGTCGTTAATTGAAATTGTTTGCGTCATAAATCTCTTTTCATTTAGACGATACTTACCGGATCATATAGGAATCCGATTTGATTCCTGAACTTACTTGTCTAAGGAGGGAACAGGAAATCTGGGAATAGGGCATTGCAGAACAGTGGTATGAATTGAGGCAAGCAGGGGAAACTAAGGGAAAATTTGGACGTTGCTAAATCATCTCGCAAATATGCAACGTCGGTATATAGATGTTTACTGAGTTTTTTTATCAAAAGTTTCAGCTACTTTCTATGCCCAAAATTTCTAAATCTTCATTAATTAAACTAGTGGATTTACCGAGGGAAAGGATTTATTTTATTCCTAAATTGAAAGTGAAAGCAACTACAAGAAACGATCTGCAAAAAGTTTCATTTTAGCTAAATATCAGGGATTTACTCTTGGACAATTATGATAAAGCATAGTAGCAATAATAACTTTACTATACACAAAATATCTAACAGCATTAATATTAAACCAACTTTAGACTTGTATCCTACTTGCCTAGTTTTTATTGACCCACAGGTTGATGACTACCAAAGTCTGGTGATGGGTGTATTACCAGATACCTCAGTTGTAGTCTTAGATGCCAACCAAGATGGCATTGAGCAAATTAGTCAAGTGCTGGAGTCTCATCAGGGAGTCAATAGTCTGCACATTGTTTCCCACGGCGCACCTGGGTGCATCTATTTGGGCAACAGTCAACTCAACAACGAAACGCTCAATCGTTACGCAGCCCAACTTATGGGTTGGGCAAATGCTTTGGGTGAAGACGCACAACTACTGCTATATGGTTGCAAAGTCGCTCAAACCGAGCCAGGTGTATTGTTTATACGCTGTCTGAGCGAATTGACAGGTGCAGTAGTAGCTGCCTCTGATGACTTGACAGGGAGTGCTGCATTAGGTGGTGATTGGGAACTGGAGGTTTCTACAGCACCTATTGTTCCTCGTTTAGCGTTTGGGCATGAAGTAATAACAGCCTACGCTTCAATTCTATCTGTAGTTCTCGATCCCAGCTTTGATAGTGATGGCAAGGTCACTACTGATATTGGTACTAATACCAGTGACATTGCTAGAAGCATTGTCATACAAGACGATGGCAAGATTCTGGTAGCGGGAGTGAGTAATAATAACTTTGCTGTAGTACGTTACAACAGCAATGGTAGTCTCGACACTAGCTTTGATAGTGATGGCAAAGTCACTACTGACTTCGGCAATACTGACATAGCCTACA
Organism: Nostoc sp. DedQUE04; assembly: GCF_034530995.1. NCBI lineage: Bacteria > Bacillati > Cyanobacteriota > Cyanophyceae > Nostocales > Nostocaceae > Nostoc > Nostoc sp. DedQUE04. The sequence goes on from NZ_JAVRCA010000035.1 coordinate 20,598, forward strand.
GCATTGCCCTGCAAGACGATGGCAAGATTCTGGTAGCGGGAGCGAGTAGTAGTAACTTTGCTGTGG
>NZ_JAVRCA010000035.1:20763-85086 GCF_034530995.1 Nostoc sp. DedQUE04
TACGTTACAACAGCAATGGTAGTCTCGACACCAGCTTTGGTACTGCTGGCAAGGTTACTACTAACTTGGGCAGTACTGACATAGGCTACAGCATTACCTTGCAAGACGATGGCAAGATTTTGGTGGCAGGAAAGCGCGGTAATGATTTTGCTGTGGTACGTTACAACAGCAATGGTAGTCTCGACACCAGCTTTGGTACTGCTGGCAAGGTAATTACTGATATTGGTACTAATACCACAGACACCGCCTACAGCATTGCCCTGCAAGACGATGGCAAGATTCTGTTAGCGGGAGTGAGTAGTAGTAACTTTGCTGTAGTACGTTATGACAGCAATGGAAGTCTTGACACCAGCTTTGGTACTGCTGGCAAGGTAATTACTGATATTGGTACTAATACCACAGACACCGCCTACAGCATTGCCCTGCAAGACGATGGCAAGATTCTGTTAGCGGGAGTGAGTAGTAGTAACTTTGCTGTAGTACGTTACGACAGCAATGGAAGTCTCGACACCAGCTTTGGTACTGCTGGCAAGGTCATTACTAACTTGGGCGGTACTGACATAGCTTACAGCGTTAGCGTGCAAGCTAATGGCAAAATTATTGTGGCGGGTTCGAGTAACAATAACTTTGCTTTAGTACGTTACAACAGCAATGGTACTCTTGACACTGATTTCAACACTACTGGCATTATCACTACTGATATCGGCACAAAGACTACTGATAATGCCTATGCTCTCACCCAACACGATGGTACGATAATAGTCGCGGGAATAAGCGCCAATAACTTTGCTGTGGCACGTTACAGGGTTAACCAAAATCCAGTACTAGTGAAGGAAATCGCAGACAAAGAGACTCCAGAAGACATAAATTTCAACTTCACAATCTCAGATAGCTTCCAAGATCAAGATCCTGAAGACACTCTCGCTTACACTGCCACTCTCGAAAACGGCGGCTCTCTACCGAGTTGGTTGAGTTTTAATGCTGCAACCAAAACCTTCAGTGGCACTCCCTTAAATGCAAACGTGGGTAGCTTAAACATTAAAGTTACTGCCACGGATACTTATCTTGCTCAAGTCAGTGATGTGTTTACGCTCACCGTTAATAACGTCAACGATGCGCCAGAGGTGGCGAATGAAATTGCTAACCAACAAGCAACAGAAGACACACTTTTCACCTTCATTATCCCAGACAACACCTTTAAGGATGTTGATGCTGGCGACACTCTCACCTACACTGCCACTCTCGAAAACGGCGACTCTCTACCGAGTTGGTTAACCTTCAATGCTGCAACCAAAACCTTCAGTGGCACTCCCTTAAATGCAAACGTGGGTAGCTTAAACATTAAAGTTACTGCCACGGATACTTATCTTGCTCAAGTCAGTGATGTGTTTACGCTCACCGTTAATAACGTCAACGATGCGCCAGAGGTGGCGAATGAAATTGCTAACCAACAAGCAACAGAAGACACACTTTTCACCTTCATTATCCCAGACAACACCTTTAAGGATGTTGATGCTGGCGACACTCTCACCTACACTGCCACTCTCGAAAACGGCGACTCTCTACCGAGTTGGTTAACCTTCAATGCTGCAACCAAAACCTTCAGTGGCACTCCCTTAAATGCAAACGTGGGTAGCTTAAACATTAAAGTTACTGCCACGGATTTAGCTCTTGCTCAAATCAGTGATGTGTTTACGCTCACTGTTAACAACACCAACGATCCGCCAGAGGTATTTCAGGCGATCGCTCCTCAACAAGCAACAGAAGACACACTTTTCACCTTCATTATCCCAGACAACACCTTCATTGATGTCGATGCTGGCGATAGCCTCACTTACACCGCCACTCTGGAAAACGGCGGCTCTCTACCGAGTTGGTTGAGTTTTAATGCTGCAACCAAAACCTTCAGTGGCACTCCCTTAAATGCAAACGTGGGTAGCTTAAACATTAAAGTTACTGCCACGGATACTTATCTTGCTCAAGTCAGTGATGTGTTTACGCTCACCGTTAATAACGTCAACGATGCGCCAGAGGTGGCGAATGAAATTGCTAACCAACAAGCAACAGAAGACACACTTTTCACCTTCATTATCCCAGACAACACCTTTAAGGATGTTGATGCTGGCGACACTCTCACCTACACTGCCACTCTCGAAAACGGCGACTCTCTACCGAGTTGGTTAACCTTCAATGCTGCAACCAAAACCTTCAGTGGCACTCCCTTAAATGCAAACGTGGGTAGCTTAAACATTAAAGTTACTGCCACGGATACTTATCTTGCTCAAGTCAGTGATGTGTTTACGCTCACCGTTAATAACGTCAACGATGCGCCAGAGGTGGCGAATGAAATTGCTAACCAACAAGCAACAGAAGACACACTTTTCACCTTCATTATCCCAGACAACACCTTTAAGGATGTTGATGCTGGCGACACTCTCACCTACACTGCCACTCTCGAAAACGGCGACTCTCTACCGAGTTGGTTAACCTTCAATGCTGCAACCAAAACCTTCAGTGGCACTCCCTTAAATGCAAACGTGGGTAGCTTAAACATTAAAGTTACTGCCACGGATTTAGCTCTTGCTCAAATCAGTGATGTGTTTACGCTCACTGTTAACAACACCAACGATCCGCCAGAGGTATTTCAGGCGATCGCAGACAAAGAAGCAACAGAAGACACGGTTTTCAATTTTACTATCCCAGACAACACCTTTAAGGATGTCGATGCTGGCGACACTCTCGCCTACACTGCCACTCTCGACAACGACGATCCACTCCCCAGTTGGTTAACCTTCAATGCTGCAACCAAAACCTTCAGTGGCACTCCCTTAAATGCAAACGTGGGTAGCTTAAACATTAAAGTTACTGCTACGGATACTTATCTTGCTCAAATCAGTGATGTGTTTACACTCACCGTTAACAATGTCAACGATCCGCCAGAGGTGATGAACGAAATTGCAAACCAAGAAGCAATAGAAGACACGGTTTTCAATTTCACTTTCTCAGAAGACACCTTCATTGATGTCGATGCTGGCGATAGCCTCACTTACACCGCCACTCTCGAAAACGGCGACTCTCTACCGAGTTGGTTAACCTTCAATGCTGCTACCAAAACCTTTAATGGCACTCCCTTAAATGCAGATGTGAGTAACTTCAACATTAAAGTTACTGCTAGGGATATTTTTGGGGTTGAAGTCAGTGATGATTTTGCACTTACTGTTAAGAACGTTAACGATGCACCAGAGTTAGTTGAGGCGATCGCTAATCGAAAGGTACTCATAAATACGCAGTTCAATTTTACGATCCCAGAAAATACCTTCATTGATATTGATGCTGGCGATAGCCTCACCTACACTGCTACTCTCGAAAACGGCGATCCACTGCCCAGTTGGCTAACTTTTAATTCTGCTACCCGGAACTTTAGTGGTACTCCAACGATGGAGAATTTGGGTAATCAGAATATCAAAGTCACTGTCAAGGATATTTCTGGGGATGAAGTTAGTGATGTGTTTGTATTGACAGTTGCTAAGTTCAATAGTGCACCAATTGTAGATCGGGCGATCGCTGACCAAAAGGCTACAGCAAAAACTACTTTTAACTTCACCATTCCTGAAAACACTTTTAGCGATGTGGATCTTGAAGATACCCTGACCTACACTGCTACCTTAGACAATGGCGATCCACTACCTAGTTGGTTAAGCTTCAATGCTAACGAGCTTACCTTCAGCGGCACTCCTACGAATGATAATGTGGGTAGCTTAAACATTAAAGTCACCGCCACAGATCCAGCTCTTGCTGAAATTAGTGATGTATTTGCACTCACAATTGCTAAAGCTAACAATCCACCAATTGTAGAGCAGGCGATCGCTGACCAAAAAGTTACGGCAGAAACTACCTTTAACTTCACTATCCCTGAAAACACCTTTAGCGATGTAGATATTGAAGATACCCTAACCTACACTGCTACCTTAGACAATGGCGATCCACTACCTAGTTGGTTAAGCTTCAATCCTAACAAGCGTACTTTCAGCGGCACTCCTACGAATAATAATTTGGGTAGCTTGAACATCAAAGTTACTGCCAAAGATTCGGTTGGGGCTGAAGTCAGTGATGTGTTTGCACTCACCATTGCTCAAGGAATTACTGCTGAGACTAAATCAATCAGCCTACTCACAAGAATTACAGGTGATATCTTTACGATCAAAAATCAAGTTAACGGGGAAAAAGCCAAACTCTCAGTCAAGATTAAAAGCAACACTTCTGAAGAAGTCAATGAACTGGGTGTATTTGTCGTTGACGATGCAGAAGGTCGGATTAATGGCGTAGCCCCTGGTGCTGCAAATTACACCGAACTAGCTCTCCAACGGGCAACAGTGCTTCTTTCATCTCTTGCCAAATTACCCAATGGTTTTAATCCCACTGACCTCAGCAGGCTACTGGAATTCAATTCTGAGAGCAACCTAAGATTTTATTTAATCCGTAGCAGCACTACTCAGGCAGTGCTATCTGGACAAACCCCGTTTTCTCAGGTGCTTTTTTCCTTAGATACGAATGTGGATGATACAGGGTTCTCTCTCAACTTCCAGAATTTGGTTGTCAAGATTGCAGCAACAGAGCAAAATCCACCTCTAGGTACTGGTCTTCAAGGAAAATATGAACCCGAACTAATTGATTTACGGGATGTGAAACAATTGGTGAAAGCCGAATTTGTAGTTCATAGAGAAGCAGCTTTTAACAACTTTGTCGGCTTTTATCAGATAACTGATGAGAATGGTGGCATCGATACCAATGGCGATGGTACAGCAGATGTGCTGGTTGGACAGGCGGGTTATACTCAGGCAGCTATTAGTCACCGTGTCGCTGGTATTGATTTGAGTGTAGCTAACGAAGGTACAGCAACTTTCACAGGTAATTTCCAACCTGGTGCTATTTTCGTCCCATTTATCATCGTTAATGCCGGGACTGATGCAATTCTTGATAGCAATACCAATAACGATCCGGCAGTTTACTTCTCCTTCTTGGGTGCTAACACTGACAAAGCAGATCATATTCGCCTATTAGGGAATAACGCTTTTGGCTTTGAGGATTTGGCTAATGGCGGCGATCGAGATTACAACGATTTGATTGTCCGAGTTAATTTGAGTATCGCCTAGTCTGAAGTAACTTGGTATAGGTGTAATATAGCCTGTAAGCTTTATTGAGCAAAGAATACAGGTTTTTTTATGAAAAATTGTAGGTTGGGTAAAGCAAGGCGCAACCTAACAAAGTTATGAAAATGTTGGGTTTTTGGCGCTAACCCAAGCGTATTGAATCATAAAGAGCGATCGCATCACCGATGTTTTAGTGAATCTGTCATTTGCTAGAAGATGCGATTACGCCAAAATATTACAGTGATTCAAACAAATGTGTGAGAGTATATTTATTCACTCACCCGGAGACATAATTATGGTTTTTGCTGGCAAACGACCAAATAATTTAGGTATTAGCAACGGGAAATTAACACCCTGTCCTAATTCCCCCAATTGCGTTTCTAGTCAGAGTACAGATGCATCTCATCAAATTGCACCACTGACTTTTACATCTATTCCAGAACAAGCGATTACTAATCTTAAACAGATTATTGAGTCTTTACCAAGAACCAAAATCATTACTGAAAGTAAAGATTATTTATATGCAGAATTTAAAAGTGCTTTACTGGGATTTGTCGATGATGTAGAATTCTATCTAGACCGGACTGCAAATCTTATCCATGTGCGTTCAGCTTCACGTTTAGGTCAAAGCGATTTGGGTGTTAATCGTAAACGCATAGAGACGATTAGAGCCAAGTTCCAATAATTTTTAATTGAACTAAGGGCTGGAGATTAAAGACTGGGAAGATAAAGAAGTAGTTGGACAAAATTAATTACACAATGTCATTGCAAGTGAGACATTTTCAGAGTATTGGATTGATTCACTGAGTTTGCAATGGTTGTAAATATTTTTGTCCATCTACTTATGTGGATTCAGACTATTGTAAAATCTGGAATGACGATTGTGTAATGTGGTGTAGTGTTTCACCAAAAATTATGAATTACGAATTAGTTAAACTCTGCGATCGCAATATTTGTGAAATTTAATTTATTTAAAAACTTTGACTCTCGACCCCGATTAATTATTGCTGTCGGACTCGCTGTATTAGTTTCAGTAATCCTGCCGCATTCTCTGCACTTACCTACTCGCATTCTCTGTGCTTGGAACTCCGGTATTGACTTTTTCTTAGCGATAACGTGGTGGAAAATGATTAAGGCTAACCCAGAAAAAATTCGCCGTTATGCTGAGAGTGAATATGAAGGACATTTGGCTATATTTATGCTGGTAATTGCTGCGGCTTGTGCGAGTGTTTTAGCTATTGGGTTTTTACTTGATAAAAAAGGATTGTCAATAATTCAGCTTACCCTACACGTTGTACTTTCAATTATGACCATTATCGGTTCCTGGTTATTAGTGCATACGATGTTTGCAGTGCAATATGCGCACAGTTATTATAAATATATTAATCGTAATCATAGTGAAGAAATCACTAGAGGTTTAGATTTTCCTCATAACGACTATCCAGACTACTGGGAATTTTTATATTATTCATTTGTAGTCGGCATGACCAGTCAAGTTTCAGATGTGCAGACAACATCACCCGATATGAGGCGCTTGACTTTGTTACATGGCATATTATCTTTCTTTTTCAATACCACAATTTTAGCTATGAGTATTAACATTATTGCATCGCTGATTTAAAAATTGTTTGACTCAGCCAAAAGTATGATTATTTGCTTCTCTACTTAGAGAAGGAGGAAATTAGATTACCTGTTCTTTAGCATGGACTCAAGTTGAGATAATTCGGAGTAAGTTCATGCCTTATAACAAAATAGATGAATTAACGGAAGAAATCAAAGGACAACTGCCTGAACACGCACAACAGATTTTTATTGCGGCATTTAATGCTGCTGAAAGTGATGGTTCGAGTGAAGAGGGTGCGCGTGATATTGCCTGGAATAGTGTAAAAAATGAATACGAACCAGGCAATGATGGTAAATGGCAGAGAAAGCCTGAAGACACTGCGATACATAATAAAGCTGTTGTATCTGGTGGGAACTAAATAAATCTCACCTGTGGATAACTATCTAATCTCAAGGGTCTTATAAGGGTTTAAGGGGAATTTTATTCTTAGAAAACAGAGATAAAATTCCTCTTTTTTTCAAAACTTATGTCAGAATATAGATGTTTTGACAACTTATATTAATAGCTGCTATAAAAAATATTCTGTCTATACAACTCGTATTTGATTGCGTGAAAAAACTCAGTACACATTTATTCCTTCTTCCCTATTCCCTATTCCCTCCCTACGCAAATAATTTCTCCGAATCAAAGCGGATTCCTATATACAAGATATGCTGATTAGAAAAGGCGAAATATCTATTCGTCTCATGCAAGATGAAATGTATGATTATGAGTTGATGGCAAAATGGTTAACTAATGCAAAAGTTTTAGAATTTTATGAAGGAAGAGATAATTTTTTCCCTTTAGAAAGAATTATAGAAACGTACAAACCGATGGTTAGGGGAGATGAGGCGGTTATTCCTTGCCTCCTCTACTATCAAAATATTCCCATTGGTTATTTGCAGTATTGTACACTTAATGACTTATCGGAAACTGATAGACAATTGTATCATCTCGACCAAACCGATCGTGTGTATGCGATTGACTTGTTCATCGGCGAAACCGACTATTGGAACAAGGGAATTGGTACAAAAATGCTATCAGTATTTATCAACTATCTTTTTGAACAGTGTCAAGCTCAGAAAATTGTTATAGATCCGCACGTTGACAATTATCGTGCTATTCGCTGTTATGAAAAATGTGGTTTTGTGAAAGTAAAGCTATTGCCAACACATGAACTGCATGAAGGAGAATACTCAGATTGTTGGCTCATGGCAATAGAGCCAAAGAAATCATGAGGAAATGCATTCTACCTGTTATGCCTTCTTACCTGCTACTGGTTCAGCTATATTTTCCATATCGACCAGATTCCACTTTAAACCTTTGCTCCTATATATACGCTTCTGCAAATTTGGATAATCACCGATATCATGCTCTAGCCTTTGACCAACTACTATGCATTTGAATATAGAATTGCCCGTGTTTTTCAGCTTGTGCGGCTTACCACCAGCACGATATCCAATAAAATCTCCTGCTTTAACTGGATAAACACTTTCTCCAATTGTTGCCTCAGCTTCTCCCTCAAGAATGTATACGCACTCTTCTTCGTGATAGTGCATATGAAGTTCCGTTGATTCACGTCCAGGCTCTACTTCAATGATGTGGAAACCGATATTTTTTAAACCTGTCAAATCCCCTAAAGACTTATTTAGTCTGCGAGCATTGGAGTTGAGAAAATGTGTTTTTTCTAGTCCTTCATAAGACTCAATCTCTTCTTTGGTGACTAAATACTTTTCCATTTCTTGATACCAAGGTGTTAAGAAAATTTGATGGTGAATAAACGAGGGGCCTAAAGATGAATTAAGACGGAAGTTAAAACAGGTTCAAGGGTTCCATCTCAGCAAAAGCGATGCCTACGGTGGTAAACTACGCTTCTATTTGTGGATGGGATTATATCATCACCTCGTTATTAAGTGCAACTTCACAGAAATTGGTATCATTTAATGTCTGACTGGATACCGAGAGTAGTACATGAATTTAGATCGTAAGTACGTTACTCAATTAACTCGCGTATTCCCAGTCACTAAGTAACTCATGTTGTTGGACTATTTTATAGGATTTACGAAATGGTACTTTGGGAGTACCAATACTCCTACCAGGAAAAGACTGCTTTTTCGTCTTGGTAGGTCTATTTTCTAGGGTTGTTGAACTGAACTGTTGGGTTTTCATTGGTAAATAAATCTCTGATTAAAACCTGAGCATTAATTTATAACATCAATTTGCAAATGGCAAATTTCTAAAGAAAAATAAAAAATATATATTTAATTTCTAAAGGAAAGAAGAGAAATTGAAGAGTTTATTTACTCTGAAGGTGAAGTGCGCCCAATGAGACTAACGATCGCTGCGGCTAAATCTGCTGGATCGACGGGTTTAGGTAGATGTTTTTGAAATCCTGCTGCCATTGCTTGGTTGTAGTTAATTTCTCCTGCATAAGCAGTCAAAGCGATCGCCGGAATTTGTCCGCCTTGCTCTGGTGGTAATTTTCTCACTTCGCCCAGCAACATATAGCCATCCATGAAGGGCATTCCAATATCGCTTAAGAGGATATCTGGCTGGGATTGCACTAATGTTTGCAGCGCTTCATCTGCTGATTCAACTGCTGTCACTGTCGCGCCATATTGTTCCAGCACAAAGCTAAAAAACTCTCGCACATCGGCTTGATCGTCCACAAGCAGGATTTGTACTCCAGCCAGTAATGTCTCGTCAGTACTGAGTTCTGTTTGAGAAGCCTCACTACTTCTAACTCGCAACTGAGAATTTTTGAGCAAAGGTAGTTTAACTGTGAAGGTAGCTCCTTGTCCTTCTCCTGGACTCTCTGCCTGAACTGTGCCACCGTGAAGTTCTACCAGATGACGCACAATTGCCAGTCCCAATCCCAATCCGCCAAATACTCTGGTTGTCTTAGCATCTGCTTGCCGGAAGTAATCAAAGACGTAGGGCAAAAATTCTGGGTTAATTCCTTTACCTGTATCAATTACCTGGATTTGGGCATCTAAACCAACTTGCTCTAGACGCACTTCTACAAGTCCATTCGTAGGTGTGAATTTAACGGCATTGGAGAGGAGATTCCAGATCACTTGTTGCAAGCGATCGCCATCGCCGAGAACTTTGCCGATATCATTACTTAAGATGATTTGAATTTGAATCGATTTGGCTTCTGCTGCTAAACGCACCGTTTCTAATGCAGATGCGATCGCTATTTTCAAATCCACTGCATGGAGATTTAACCTAACCTTACCTTGCAAAATCCGGGAAACATCAAGTAAATCTCCAATCAATTGGGTTTGTAACTTGGCATTCCGCTCGATTGTTTCCAATGCCCGGATTTTAGTAGCTTCGTCGAACTTGCGGGTTCTGAGTAACTTTGCCCACCCTAAAATTGGATTCAAGGGAGTTCGGAGTTCGTGGGAAAGCACAGCGAGAAATTCATCCTTAATCCGGTTGGCTGTCTCGGCTTCTGCCCTGGCAGTCTTTTCAGCTTCGTAAAGTTGAGCGCGGGCGATCGCTTGCGCACACTGTTGTCCCAGTGTCAACATAAATCCCCGGTCTTCTTCATTAAATATTTGTCCAGTAGTAAAGCTTAATCCCAGTGCGCCAATTACTTTACCTTCTACTACCAAGGGAATGGAAGCCCAGGCATTATTCGCCATAACAGTCACAACATCTGCTAAGTTGGGATATCTAGCAATCATGGCTGCTAAATTTTCTAAAAAAATCGGCTGCCCAGTTCTGACTGTTTCTGCTATTTGGTTAGGTGCTGTAATCGGAAAAGTTGTCAAAGTATTTATCAGCGTTTGCGGATAGCCAATTGCTTGCACAACATTTAGGGTAGTATTTGCCTCAGTAAGTAAGACAACGGAACCACCAGTAGCTTTCAAGGCGGCAATGCCTTGGTTTACCACTACATCAGCTACCTGTTGGGGAGTTAAGGCTTCTGAGAAGGCAGCAGTTATTCTTTGTAAAAGTATGGTGCGATTGACAGACCGTTGAGTTTCCTGGTAGAGTCTGGCGTTGTCGATGGCTGTCGCCGCCCGCCGAGCGATATCTTCTGCTAAAGCCAAGTCTGTTTGTTGGTAGTATCTACCTGACTCGGCGGTAAAAAAAGAGATTGCTCCAAATAATTGCCCGCGAGAACGAACTGGAATCACCATCAGAGAACGAATACCCAAACTTTGCAGTAATTGCAGATGTTCGTTGTCTTCAGACATCACAAGAAGATGTGAGTCAGATAATTCGGGATAAAAGACAGATATACCTAAGTGTAGCTGCCGTACAAGCTGTTTGGCTTTGGTTCTGGGTCGATAACGCCGACGGATTTGGTCTAAAATGTTTAGTTTTGTGGAATCGGCAATTGCGATCGCAATTTGTTTACTTGACCAATCTTCCTGGAAGACATCTACAATACACAAGTCGGCTAAAGTTGGAACTGCTAGATTTGCCACATTTTCTAAAGTTACTTCATAATCCAATGAGGCAGCTAGTAAGGTGCTGGCTTCGACTAAAAAGTTTTGTGTGGCTTCAATTCGTTTGCGGTGGCTAATATCCTCAATAATCCCTAATGCATACATTGGTTGTCCCTTCGCATTCCAAACTGCTGATGAAGTTAAGTTTGCCCAAACGATAGAACCATCTTTGCGGATGTAGCGCTTCTCTAAGGAATATCCACTAATTTCTTTTGCTAAAACTCGCCGAGCATTTTCCAAATCAACTTCTAAGTCGTCAGGGTGGGTAATTTCCTGAAAGTTCATTTGCATTAACTCTTCATGGCTATACCCAGTAATTTCGCATAGGGCAGGATTAACTTGCAGAAATCGTCCATCCAACCCTACTAGAGTAATACCGACAGCTGCTTGATTGAACATTGCCCGAAACCTTTCTTCGCTTTCTCGCAAAGCAACTTCTGTTTGCTTGGCTGCTGTCACCTCTGCCAAAATAATGCCAATTCCTACCGTTTCACCCATTGCGTTATCAACTGGGTAATAGTTGCCGAGCCAGTAACCGTAACGTCCTAGTTGTCCTCTTGTCTCACCACTGATTTCCATATTCAGTAGGGGTTCTCCAGTATCTAACACGCGCTGTAACTGTGGCTCTAACTCAGCCGCCATCGCTGGCAAAACTTCCCTAAATTTGCATCCTAGATGTTCTTCTATAGTTAAACCGTTAATGTCAGCGAAAACTTGATTAATGCGGATATATCGCAGTTCTCGATCCAAAAAGCATACAGCAATAGGAGCTGCTTCTAGCAGCGCATCTAGAAGAGATAGAGATTCGGCATAATGAACTAAAGCTTGGTGGATGTCTCGATAAAGTTGGGCATTTTCCACTGCTAAGGCAGCACGATGAGTAATCTCTGTTGCTAAAGTTAGGTCAGTGCGATCGTAGCGACGATCCGATCGGGTGTTGATAAAGGTAATACAGCCGAGTATCCGCCCTTTTGCGATTAACGGCACAATCATTACAGACTTCATCCCCAATTGCCGAACAAGTTCTAAGTGTTCCTGATTCTGAGTAGTTGCTACTAATAGCGAGTCAGATACCTCTGAGATCAATTCGCTTTGTCCAGTTTGCAGTACTCTAGTAATTGCACTTGCACCCTTGTAATCTGTCACATACTCCTGAAGTTTACGCGCCAACTCCGCTTTCGATGGGTCTGCATGGGCAATGGGTAGGCGGCGAATGGAACCATCTTCATTTAAAATATCAACGCTACACCAATCAGCTAGCTGAGGAACTGAGATTTTAGCGATTTGTTGTAAGGTTTGTTCATAATCTAACGAAGTAGAGAGTACACTACTAATTTGGGCGATATAGCGCAGCCTTTCCTCAGCTTGCTTGCGCTCTGTAATATCGAGAACAAAAAAAGCTCCTCGATCTACAGTCCCTTCAAAATGGCTACCACCTGCCAAAATCGGCAAGCGTGAGCCGTCTTTACGGATATATTCTTTTTGATATGGTGTGCAAAAGGGGCTGTCTTGAAATTGAGCTAGTGCTTGCTTATCGAGTGGCAGGTATTCTGTAGGAGTCAAGTTTTGCCAGTTAAGTTTTCCAGAAAGTAATTCTTCACGGGTATAACCCACCATATTCAGCAAGGCATCGTTAGCATCTGTAATCCTACCGTCTCTATGCCAGAAGCCAATACCAATCATGTTTGACTCAACTACACTGCGAAACTTCGCTTCGCTTTCTTGCAATGCTTGTTCAGTTTGTTTGAGTTGAGTAATATCAATTGAACTAATGCCTACTCCTAATAATTGCCCATTCGGCAAACACACCGGATAATAGCTGACAAGACCATAACGATATACCCCCGGAGGATAGGTTTCACCGCTTACTTCTTGGTTGAGTAAGGGCTGCCTAGTTTTCATCACTTGCTGAAAAATAGGCTCAATTTGCGCTGCCCATTCTGGTAGTACTTCCCTAAAGGTGCGACCAATATGTTGAGTTTGCGGTACACCGTTAATAGCAGCTAGCGCTTCATTCGCATGAATGTAGCGCAGTTCAGGATCGAGAAAAGCTAGCGCCACTGGTGAAGTAGTAACCCAAGCATTGAGTAAAGCCAGAGATTCATCTTTTTGCCCAATAGCTCGTTGAAGTTCCTGGTGCAACGTGGCTTTTTCTAGTTCTGCCTGCTTGCGCTCAGTAATATTTACACCTGCACAGGTAAGACCCTGAATGCTATTGTCTACATCCCTTAATGGTTCAACCAGCAAATCGTAGTAAAGGTTTTTTTCACCAATTGTCAGATAAATCTCTTCACGGGTTGAAACACCAGTTTTTAGTACCTTCTGCTTAATTGCCGTTAATTGCGCTGCTACTGAGGCGGTAAATAATTCATCATCAGACTTACCCAGCATTTCTTCAGCAGTTTCTAGACCTTGAGGATTATGAATCCACTGATATCGCAAATTGCGATCCTGCTGAAAGACGACGATATCTGAACTACTTAACGCTAATCGAAATCTTTCTTCACTAACTCTTAGCTTTTGGAGATTTTCATCCGCCCCTGTTTTAGCATTTTTTAATGCCTCACATAAGATACTAAAGAGCAATCCTTGCAATGCAAATAACCCAATTTGCACAGAATTAGATAAATCAAAACTCAGCTCATAAGCTGGAGGTAGAAAGAAGTAATTGCTCAGTAATGCAGACAATAAAGTTGCTAACAACCCTGATTTCAAACCCCCATACCAAGCACTCAACATTACAGCGCTAAAAAATAGTAGAAAAGGAGTATTATTCATGCTTAACCAAGGGTCTAGCATCAACATTAGCACTAATGCTAGTGCGACAATTAATACAACAAGGCCATAACGTAGTAACTGAGAATAATGAATATGGGGCATGAAAAGTTTTTGGAAAAACCAATACTCATTGCAGAGGCTGTACATACCCTAAGCTAGTTTTTGATTTTTAGTAACTTATCTACAGATAGATTTTTGTTGAGTTCTAAAAGTCTCTTTTGCTAGAGGTCAATGTTTTAGTTATCTGATATGTGGGGTGAAAATTTAGCTCGAACCATCAAGATAAATAACACTATTTGGCTAATTTAAAATACGAAATCCAAATACTAGCTAATTTATAACAAAAATTATCGAATAATATAGGACTCCTATTTGATTTTTTAAAAAAACTCAGTACAGCTTTATTCCTTCTTCCCAGTCCCCAGTCCCCAGTCCCTAGTCCCTACGATTAATTCAGAAATCAAATCAGATTGCTATACCTCATACCTTATAATTTCCTTGGCAAAATTTGAGTTAATCCGCCACATTTTCATCCCAAACAATACCGATTAGCTGCTAAGAAATATGACTAACAGATGCACCAACGATTTGCAAGCTGGTGAATAAATCGGCGTTCAAGTGGCTGGCTAATCTCGCCCTTGTCTGCGCTCAAAAGAGAAATGAGAAATAGTTTCTTTCAGGATACCTGCTTAGTTAACTCGACTATGGAACCAGTGAGGACACCCATCCCACAATAAAATTTGGGATGTTTTTTTATTTGGAAGTCCCTAAAGAGGTTTTTCAGGAACTTTACCCATTGTCAGCCAATCTTTGTGCCAGTCCCCCATACTCAATATTGCGATTTAAGATGATTGGGTATTCTATAATTTGCGATCGCCACTATACGGATGATTGAAGTTGAACATCTGAGTAAAATATACGGCTCTACCCCAGCGATTACTGATGTCACCTTTAGCGTCGAGCCTGGGGAAATTTTAGGGCTGTTGGGCCCCAATGGCGCTGGAAAAACCACAACCATGCGGATTCTGGCTGGTTATTTACCGGCAACCAATGGAAATGCCCGGATTGCTGGTTATGATGTCCATGAAAATTCCTTGGCTGTGCGCCAACGCATTGGTTATTTACCGGAAACACCGCCGTTATATCCAGACATGACAGTAGAGGGATTTTTGCATTTTGTCGCCCAAATTAAGGGAGTTTCAGCAGGCGATCGCCCCAATAAGGTGACAGCCGCCATCGAACGCTGCAACTTAGAAGATAAGAGGCGAGTAATTATTCGCAAACTCTCTAAAGGATACCGCCAACGTGTCGGAATTGCTCAAGCGATCGTCCACGATCCCCCAGCGATCATTTTGGATGAACCCACCGTCGGACTCGATCCCCGGCAAATAATTGAGGTGCGGAATTTAATCAAAAGCCTCGCTGGTACTCACACAATTATTCTTTCCACGCACATTCTGCCAGAAGTGAGTATGACTTGTAGCCGCGTCGCCATCATCAATCGCGGTAAGGTGGTGGCAACTAATACACCAGAAAATCTGATGACTCAGTTGACAGGCGGCTCAGGGTATGAGTTGGAAATAGAAGGAGAAGCCGCCCTAGCGAAACAGGTATTGCAAAAAGTCGCGGGTGTGAGCCTGATAGAATCAATTCCGATAGCCGGAAGTCATCAACCCCAGTCAAATCGCGCTTACCTGCGGGTGATATCGCAACCGGGAAAAGAACCAGGACGCGATATTGCCACAACATTAGTGCGTGCAGGATTTGGTTTACATGAACTGCGGCGGGTTAACGCCACCCTAGAAGACGTATTCTTGCAACTAACCACAGAAGAAAAAAATTTCGATCCTGATGTAGACTTAGCAGCAGACAAAGAAGGAGAGGCAGCGTAAATGGGTATAGTGCTGAGTAATATTATTGCCATTTATCGCCGAGAGTTACAGAGTTATTTTGTATCGCCCTTAGCTTATGCGATCGCAGGCATATTTTGGTTCATCGCCGGGTTATTCTTCGTGATGATTTTGCTAGGCCCAGACGGCATTTTGGTAGGAGTTGCGGCAATAGATGCACAAGGGCAACAACTGGGAGTACCAGTACCACCGATAGATGTCCCCTACGAATTTGTTCGGGCATTTTTGGATCGTATGGGATGGCTATTGTTGTTTATTCTGCCCATACTTTCGATGGGACTCTATGCCGAAGAACGGAAGCGCGGTACTTTAGAACTTTTAGCCACCTCACCAATCACCAATTGGGCGGTAGCTGTAGGTAAATTATTAGGCGTGATAACATTTTTTATCACAATGGTTGCACCCATGCTAGTGTTGGAAGCGATCGCCATCAGCGGCTCAAATCCACCAATGACAATCTCAATTCCCTTACTGGGTCATATTGGATTAATCTTACTAGCAGCAGCAATTTTATCTGTAGGAATGTTTATTTCTTCATTAACAGACAGCACAATTTTGTCTGCCGTTCTTACCTTTGCAGTAATCTTATTATTGTTATTGATTGATTTAATCGCCAAAATTGTCCCTGGCCCCGTAGGTGAAGCTTTAGGTTATCTATCGTTGCTGAAACATTACAACACATTAATCCAAGGCATTTTTGATACTAGCGCTTTAATTTTATTTGCCAGTTACATTTTTTTGGGCATCTTTCTTACAGCTCAATCAATTGATGCACTGCGTTTTCAAAGGCAATAGTTATATAAGTTATGAGTTAAAAGTTAAGAGTGAGGAGTTAAAGTCATCAGGACTTAAGCAAAGTAATGAAAAAACCAACTGAAAAGGAGGTATCTGCGCAGCATCTCCTAGAGAAGGGAACAAAGGAATAATAGTTTCAGAGACTCAATAACTCCTAATTCCTAACTCCTAACTCCTAACTCCTAACTCCTAATTCCTCACTTCAGTCTAATAATATGAAGATAGTTGCAAAAAAGAAACTGTGGAAATATCTGTTTTGGTTAGGCCCATTCCTAATTACTGTCGGCTTAACAGCTGGGTTAATCTCTGAACAGTGGGGATTAATTCCATTAGTATTTCTGATTGCAGGAATTGTCATCAGTGGGTTGGGGATAATATGGCAAAGTTACCAGAGTAACTGGTGGAATCGTCGTTCTACCCAAGCTGGGACAAATGCCCTAGTGGCAACTCTGGCAATATTAGCAATTTTGGGATTGATTAACTTTTTGGGAACTCGCTATCACTTGCGGGCAGACTTAACAGAGGCTCAATTATTTACCCTTGCACCTCAGTCACGTGAATTAGTAAGGGTTTTACCACAGCCAGTGAAAGTATGGGTATTTGATATTAACCAAAATTCCCAAGACAGAGAACTACTAGAAAATTATCAACGCCAAAGCTCAAAATTTAAATACGAGTATATCGACCCCCAAGCTAGACCAGGACTTGCAGAAAAGTTTGGCGTCAAAGATTATGGAGAAGTTTATTTAGAATCTGGGGATAAACGGCAATTAGTACAAACAATAAATGAAAATGAGCGCTTGTCAGAAATTAGATTAACTAGTCGCCTGCAACAACTAACAAATTCAACCACAGCTAAAGTTTACTTACTCCAAGGTCATGGCGAACGCCAACTTTCACCTGGTAAAGATGCAATATCACAAGCAGTTCAGGGATTAGGCGATAAAAATTTCACAACATCACCTCTGAATTTAGGAGAAACTTCCAAAGTTCCTCAAGATGCGGCTGTCGTAATAGTAGCTGGGCCCAAACGAGGACTGTTTGAGGGTGAAGTCAAAGCTTTGCAAGACTACCTTAATCGTGGCGGTAACTTACTGCTGATGATCGATCCTAATACCGATCCCAAACTTAACAGCTTGTTACAAGAGTGGGGTGTTCGTCTGGATAATCGTTTAGCAGTTGATGTCTCTGGCGAAAGCGTTGTCGGACTTGGCCCTGCTGCGCCCTTAGTCACAGAATACGGACAACATCCAATTACCAAAGATTTCGGTAACGGCAATTCTTTTTATCCGATTGCCCGACCACTGGAAATTAGCTCTGTGCCTGGTGTTCAGGCTACTCCACTGCTACGAACCAAACCCTACCCCAGCAGTTGGGCAGAAAGCGACCTCCAAAGCGAAAAATTAGAGTTTAATGCAGATAAAGACCTGAAAGGCCCTTTAACCTTGGGCGTTGCCTTAACAAGAAAACAAACACCCAAATCTACTTCCACTCCCCAAGTTTCACCCACACCTTCACCTCTACCATCACCAACCACTCAAAACAAGACTAGCCCGACTCCTTCCCCTTCCCCCAAGACTCCGCAAGCCTTACCATCACCAACCACTCAAAGCAAGGCTTCCCCCACTCCCCCTACCTCCCCTGCCTCCCCTGCCTCCCCTGCTCCCCCTACTCCCCCTGCCTCCCCTGCCCCTCCTTCCCCTCCTTCCCCTGCTGCCTCATCTCAAACAGCTACCGAGTCACGGTTAGTAGTTTTAGGAAATTCCGATTTTGCCACCGATGGTTTGTTTCAACAGCAATTAAATGGAGATGTATTCCTCAACTCAGTTACTTGGCTGAGTCAACAAGATCAGCAACCCCTTTCCATTCGTCCCAAAGAACCGAAAAATCGGCGGATAACCCTGACAACCACACAAGCTAATCTTTTAATATTGTCATCTCTGTTAGTTTTACCCTTAATTGGATTTGCGATCGCAGTTATTATTTGGTGGAAACGACGGTAAGAAGTAGAGACGCGATTAATCGCGTCTGTACAAGAGTTAGGAGTTAGGAGTGACAAGTAGAAACTGGAGAAGAGTTTTTTCCATGCCCAATGACAAATGACAAATGACAAATGACTAAAAAATGAAATTGCCACGAACAACTTTAATTTTGATACTGCTAGCGCTAGGTTTAGGTGGTTTTGTTTACTTCCATGAAATTCGACGTGCAACTGTACAAGAAGAAATCAAGGAGCAAAAGCAGAAAATTTTCTCTTTTAGAGAAGATGATGTGCAGTCTTTAACAGTCAAGACAAAAAAACTCACCCTGAATCTGGAACGTAACCCTGAATCTTCTAGTAAGCCCAAGTGGTTAATCAAATCTCCCGTATCGGGCCCAGCAAATGATGCTATTGTTTCTTATTTAATGGATTTATTGGTCAAAGGTAATAGCGATGCCTACGGCGGTAAACTACGCACTTTATCAACTCCAGCAAAACAGCTTGGAGAATTTGCCTTAGATCCACCCCAAGCAACTATTAATATCACCCTGAAAAATCGACAAAGCCATCAGTTGAGTTTGGGTAAATCTAACTTTAACGGTCGTTTATTGTATGCTCAAGCTGACCCTACTGCTAAACCCGATGGAAACATAAATGTGCTGTTAGTATCTACAGATTTTGCAAATGCCGTAAATCGAGAACTATCAGAGTGGAAACAACCTGTAGATAACAGTCAGAAGCTACCTGGACTCAGCACCCCTTTACCAACTCCGACAAATAGTAAATAAGCAATTACGGTTTCTGTGGTATGTTTCGGTAACGCACAATGGGTTAGCACATCTGTGCTACTCTACTTCAAATCTCACTAGTTTTTCTAAGTTCCCATGACAAATCCCACAGCAACATTGCTGATTTCCTGCCCCGATAGAAGAGGACTGGTGGCTAAATTTGCCAATTTCATCTATTCTAACGGTGGTAATATTATTCATGCAGATCAGCATACAGATTTTGCTGCTGGGTTATTCCTTACCCGGATTGAATGGCAGCTAGATGGGTTCAATTTACCGCGAGAATTTATTGCCCCGGCATTTAATGCGATCGCACAACCTTTAGGTGCTAAATGGGAATTACGTTTTTCTGATACAGTACCACGCATTGCTATTTGGGTAAGTCGGCAAGACCATTGTCTATTTGATTTAATTTGGCGACAACGCGCCAAAGAATTTGTTGCTGAAATTCCTTTAATTATTAGTAACCATTCTAATTTAAAGGTAGTGGCAGAGCAATTTAATATCGACTTTCAGCATATTCCCATAAATAAAGATAATAAATCAGAACCAGAAGCCCAACAACTAGAATTACTCCGCCAGTACAAAATAGATTTAGTTGTATTGGCGAAATATATGCAGATTGTTAGTGCAAATTTTATTAATCAATTCCCACAAATTATTAATATACATCACTCATTTTTACCAGCTTTTATCGGAGCTAATCCTTATCATCGAGCTTTTGAACGTGGTGTGAAAATTATTGGTGCAACTGCTCATTATGCTACTGCTGATTTAGATGCAGGCCCAATTATTGAACAAGATGTAGTGCGAGTAAGTCACCGTGATGAAGTTGATGATTTGGTAAGAAAAGGCAAAGATTTGGAGAGAATTGTATTAGCAAGAGCGGTGCGATCGCATTTACAAAATCGTGTATTAGTATATGGTAATAGAACAGTAGTATTTGAGTGATTTTATATCTTTATGACTAACGACATTACGGAAAAACTTAAACAAGCCTCCGATGGTTTGTTAATGATAAGTGAATCAGAGTATCCTTTTGAAGCTTTTTTGTGGTCTAATCAAGCGCAAGAACCTTTGACAAATCAAAAACTTCTCCAGTTAACAGGACATCCTCAAGAAACATCAGTTGAAGAAGTAGAACTAGATTATTTTTTTCGGAACTGTGCCCAAGAAAAAGAATGGCACGATGAAATACAACAACAAAATGTGCAAAAGTTTAAATCACTTGTCAAAAAATTAAGGGATCGCCTCACTAATATCAAGGTTTATCGCATAGGTACGATAAGTATTGATGTCTATATTGTTGGTAAAACTTCAGATAATGATTTAGGCGGAATTTCGACAAAAGTTGTAGAAACGTAACTAATCAAACATCAGCCTATCTATAATTTACAGACAGGCTTTAAGTTTTAAATGAAGTAAGTATTCTTACAAATTGTCAACTCTAGACTCAATTACACTTTGAACAGACGAAGAAACATTAGAGAGCAAATTGTAACCAGTGTTTGTTTCAATGGAATCAACACTAACTCTGTAGTTTGTCCAATTATTATTTCTAATTCCCTGTGAATTAGGCATATTCACTGCAATTACTCTTGTGTTATTAGTGACACTGCTAGCGTCAGAATTTGATGAATTTAATACTACAATAACCTTCCATGTTCTAGTCGGAACTGTAACGTTACCATTAGCAATTGTGTTTTTTGTTCCATTCGACCCAGTTCCACCAGTGCCATAGGAGCCTGAAATAATATAGAGTTCTTTCCCCTGGTTTACTAAGTCTCTAGAATAGTTTTCTAGTGCAGCCCAAGGCCCCTGATTATTATCAGGTGACTGAGGAATTATATTCGTCATTAAAAAAGTAGCAGAGTTATCGGTAATTGTATTTGTCCTATCTGCTGAAGCAGTCATGTGTCCCCTATCAAAACCGCTACCAGTGTAATCGGAAGAAGTGACTCGGTAGCAGCTTGAAGGTAATGTAGTATCTGCACGAAAATCATCTTGGCGAGGTGCGCTTCCTAGCCATGATGTGTTTAGCTGCCAACTTACCCAATTTGGTGTCCCTCTATAGCAATTGTAAGAAACTGCGTATTGAGATTTGCTCAACAAAAGATTACTGTAACTACTGCCAGCATTACTAGGATTGCCCATTCTTAGATGAACGCTTGAGGGTTGGGCTGTTAGTGGCTTTTGTAGATAATTAAGCAGAGTGAAAGATATTGCTGTTGGTACAGCAATAGGTAGAATAGCCCTGAGAAAATCAGACTTCTTCATTTGTTACTATTTATTTGTTTAAACAAACTACAATTGTCTCTGTTAAAGTTACAGAAATTCAGTAAAACTTACCAATCGCAATATAGCTATGGTTGTATAAAGAGAGGTTAAAAAACTGTAAATAGTGCGTTAACATCTAGTAATTATTTAGGTGACGATCTGAAATTAGATAATCATCTAAATAAGATGAAAAACTTATATATTATTTGCTTTAATAATTGAGTGATGGCGCGGAATGCCCGCGCCCAAGCGATCGCTATTTTCACCGACTAAAGGCTAGAGAGTATTTTGACTGATTGACAAAATGCGCTTTATCTCACTCTCACGAGTCCTTAGAAAGAGGAAGGAATATTAAAAAATAGTCCTTGGTCGAATTGATCTCTCAAAAAGTCTTCCAGTTCAATTTCGTCGTCATTCGGAACTTGAAACCAAGTCTCGAAGTTGTGCTTCAAGAAGTATCCGAAAGATTTCCAGGCGAAAAGTTGCTGCCCAATGCTTGTGATTGCGACGTTCATTGTATTTTCCTCAGGTTGTTTGAAGTATGTGATTAAGAATTGGTTAAACAAATTGGCGTTCCACAACAAGTGGATAAATTCTGGCAAGCAATTCTTGTACAGGGGAAGCAGGCAAAGAGATTTTATAATTTGCTAAATCATCCAGCTTTCTCTGCAACGCCAACAAATTAATCATTGTTCAGCGATATTTGCACTAGCAAATGTTTTCAGGAATAGAATTATTCTTACTACAGGCATCTAACTTGAACTGATTCAATATCTGCTGTAATTCCACTTCTGATATATACTTCTCCTTAAGCGAGTTGAAGTACAACAGTGCAGTTTTATAGCAGGCTACAGTTATGTTAGTGCGCTCCTCTGAAGTTAGTGCTGCCACTATTTGAACTGTCTCCTCCACATGCTTTACGTCACTACCTAAACAACTGTGCATTCGCAGGCAGCGAGTAGCATAGGTATTAGGTGGTAGTATCGCTTCCACCAGTTGGATATGCTCTGCTTTGATATTCATTGCTAGACGTTCCATCGTATAGCAATACCCAACACAACTAATTGGATCTGCTGCTTGTACGCTCTGAGTGAAGAAACTCAGCAAAGCCATAGCACTCGGAGGGAGGAGTGTTTTTACTACAGCTTCTGCATCATATCCCATCGACTGGATATCAAGCAAGGCGAGGCGATCGTGACCTTGTTCTTCACGAGCTTTTTCTGCTGCCCATTGTGCTAAACTCCAGCGTCCCAATCTAGCAAAGCGCCGAGCTGCTTCTTCCATTAATAGCCCAGTAGAGTGAGTTAAATGGTAGGAAGCGGCAAGTTGCCAGATCCAATGAGTGGGAGTTAAGGCAGGTGGCTTGCAGTTTGGTAATGTATCTTTGGCAGCAGATACTATAGCTCTATCTAGAAGCTTGCGAGTCTCAGATATAGTGTCCCTGTTAAATATCAGTTGAATAAAGGGATTACTGCTCTTTAGACTTAATTCCTTACTTTTGTTAGGTTTGTCGATGTTAGTTGAACGGAATAATAGATTCATGGCAAGTTTCTTTCATGGGTTGTTTCTACCCATTCACGGATAAGGTTGTAGAGGATAAAGCGTTGCATAACCTCTCTTTGAGCACAAAGAACTTTAAATTGTATCTTCAGGGAGGAGGGAATGTATGCCTTGATATGCGTGATATTGTCTCGGTCTTCATCTAAGGTGTTAGTCATGAAAGAAGAAGTTGGGCCATCAGCCTTTACCCATTCGCTGATTAATACTTCCAAGACTTCACTCATCTTTAATCCATATTGTGCACAGAGCGCTTTAAACCGAAACTTAAGCGCTTTCGGCATACTACCTTTAATCACCGTATATGCCTCTTGCTCCTCCTTATACATCCAGGTTACGAAAACGAAAGTTCAAAAGTCCTTTGTGATCTAGGGTAAGTTTTCTAAAAAATTTCGCCAGTAAAGACTAGTGAAGTTAAGAAAAAAGTTATTTAGTAGTGACAACACTACATGTATTTTTCGACAAACTCCAGAAAATAAAATATACAAACACAATAATTATTTTGAAAAAAGAGGGGGAGATTGGCGATCGCAGTCTCTCCCTCCCTTTTTATAGTAAATTCAATGATGATTGGATTTTTGGGTGAACAGAGATGCCAATACAATTAACGGATTCACTGAAAAAGTTGTTGAAGGAAACCGCACAGCAATTAAAAGGTGCAGAAAAACGTAAATTTATAGCACAAACAGTAGTGGCATTAGGACACGGAGGACAGTCTCTAGCGGAGCGAGAGTTAGGATGGAATCGCGTAACTATTAGTAAAGGAATTAAAGAATTAACTACTAATATTACTTGCGTGGATAACTACCGAAGTAGAGGACGTAGTAAAGCAGAAGCAAAATTACCAAATCTTTTAGAAGATATCAAAAATATTGTCGATTCGCAAAGGCAAATAGATGCAGAACTTAAAGGCGAAAGAATGTATACACGTCTTTCTGCGTCTGAAGTGAGATATCACTTAATTGATAAGTTTGGTTATAACGATCGAGAATTACCAACTTCGGAAACAATTCGTGTCAAGTTAAATTATTTAGGATATTGCCTCAAGAAAACTGCCAAGATAAAACCCCAAAAAAATACCCAAAAATGACGTAACTTTTGAGCAAATAACTATTATAAAGCAATAAAATAAGCTTTAAATAAACCAGATATTTTACATTTAAGTTAATATTTACTCATTTACTCGTGATGGTAGAAATCGAGTGCTAACGGCAAATGATGACTATGATTTTACCCAAAAATAAGCATGACTCCTTACGGTATGTTTGTTCCAGGAGCTATTTTTATATTGAATAATTTTAACTAATTACTTTCCTAGTCCCCAGTCTCTATTTTCAAGGCAGGTCTATTTACCAAAAATACAGTGTATATCGCCTGTTTAAATGATTATTATTCTAGCAAATTGTATATTTTATTTTCTGGAATTTCCTAAATATTGAAAAAGCGGAAAAATTAGTACAAGCGTAAATTATCAATAATAATATTTTGTCTTCTATCTAAAGAATGAGATATTGATTATGTTAAAGTTAAAAATTAACTAAAAATAACTTATTGTTTAGTTAAGTTAAAATTTTACCAAACAATTGATTTTAAGTGTGACTAGTTACGGTTATTGAAGTTATCCTGTTTTTCTTCTGCAAGCTAGGCAATTACTTCTTAATAATTTTTTTATAATTTTCCTAAAATTCTATATCTTCACTAGTAAAAATCTGGCTAACGGAAAAAGATAGATTACGAAAAGATTTAGCTAATGCGAAAACCAAAAGTAATTAACGCGAAAAGCTAACTCTTTTCTTTCCAGATTTTTGCTACGAAGCAAACATACTTAATCAATGAAACTCCAAGCTGAAAACTTGAGAAGTAACTGCCAATTTTTATAAATTCCAAAATTTCTTCGGAAATAATTATTTAGTCACAATGAGGTCATCTGTCATGGTTCAAATTCTTGAAAACCCAGCAGTCAAGCAACCACCAATTAGTAATAGAGTTGAAAGTTTTTTGTTAGATATGTTCAAGAATGTTTGCGAAGCTATTGAGGAAATAGATGGAAGTAAACTTCACGAACAACACTGGACAAGAGATGAAATAGGGCAATGGGTACAAGGTGAAAACAGTAACGGTGCTATCTATATAGACAAGTCGCTACGGAACGGCAATGTATTTGAAAAAGTAGGTATCAACTACGTATCAATGAAAGGTGAGTTACCTCCTGGTGTCACCTTTCGAGGATCGGATGTTGTGATGGCTGACCCAACAACTATAGCACCAGATGAAAAAGGTACTTCTTTCTTCGCTACGAGTACCAGTGTTGTGATTAATGCATTTAATCCAATGGTGCCGACAGCACACGTTAACTATCGGTACTTCCAATTGGGTGATGGTACTGAACCTGGTTCTTGGTGGTTTGGTGGTGGAGGTGATTTAACACCAATTTACTTATTTGAAGAAGACGCAGTTCATTTCCATCAAGTACATAAAGCAGCTTGTGACCAGCACGATGCAGAACTCTATCCACGCTTGAAGAAGTGGTGTGATGAATACTTTTATCTTCCTCATCGCGGTGAGTGTAGAGGTGTAGGTGGAATTTTCTTTGACAATTTGCAACATTCCGATGCCGAAACTCTACTTTCCTTTGTAAAAACTTGTTCTGAAGCTTTCATTCCTGCCTATTTTCCTATTGTCAAACAACGTAAGGATATGGAGTTTACGGAAGAGCAAAAATATTGGCAGCGCATCAGACGCGGACGTTATGCCGAATTTATTCTCCTGCATGATAGAGGTGTTCGATTCGGACTAACAAGTGGGATTGTAAGTACGCAAAGCGTCCTCAATTGTATGCCTGGAGAAGCGTTTTGGAACTATAACGACCAACCCATTGCTGATAGCGAAGAAGCAAAGCTTCTAGAGGTACTGAGAAATCCCCAACAGTGGGTGTAAAGGCGGTCAACAGCAGATTTGAAAACAGCAGCCGATAAAAAATGTTGGCTACCCAAATCCTAATACCGTTTTACCTGAAGATTGATAGAAATGACATTCTTCTTGAGCAGGCGCAGGGAAAGTAAGAAAAGTAATTTGTAAGTAAACGGACATAATTAAATGTAAAATCCAATCCAGTGAAACCTTTTACTGTTGAGGATTTTACTTTCTAACTCCTGCCTTCTACTTATCAATAATTGAGTGAAATGGTATGAGAAGCGCCTAAATTTTACTCTTCACATTTCTTTAGAGATAGCCTCTAAACAGGAAGTAACAAGGTGTTTATGGAAAAATTGCCGACAAGTATTTGGCTAAAAATTCACAAATCAGTTCGCTGGTCTAATTCAACTGAATTTGCCAACTTCAAAACTGAAATTAGCAATTTTTTACAAGTTCAATGGTTGAGTTATTTCTCAATCAAGCAACTGCGGGAAGTTGACATTGTATTTCTGTGTATGTTTGTTAGCAGATACCTAACGTTGACGCTGATTTTACTATACTTATGGAGTTCATTTCATGCTAGTACTGAATCACCAAGGACATGCTAGTTCTGAATTAGTAAAGAGAATAAACTCCATAATTAAAAAATCTCTAGCAGACAGTTGGTTGAGAACTGGACAAATAAACTGATTGAGAATGGGATCAAAGATTGGATTGATCAACTGTTATTTATGTTGTCAATCGTAGAAATCTAAGAGTAAAAGAGTTTATGGCGATCGCTATCTTAAAATCTAGCAGCGATCGCCCATTGATTACCTCGTTTTTCCAGGTCATTCAAATTAGTAAAAAAATACGGAGAAGTGCCAATGGATAATGTTATAGGTATTGGCGACATTACCATGAACGATGTGATGCAAATGGATTCCTCCAAAGCAGTGAGTATGTTTAGGAATCGATTTGCAGCCTACAAAAAGCTAGCAGATGAAATTGGAGAAGATGCAGCTTTTGAACAAATGATGTTAGCTTACCCCGCTCATCAAAAGGCGTTCATGGGTGCTTTCATCGACAATACCACCATAGCCAAAGGCTTTACCGATGCAATTCCGATCTTTCGGATCATGGGCTTCAAAATGCAAGTCGTAGATATTTCCCAAGCAGGAAAAGATGCTGCACTAGAAATTCAACGAGTTTGTCCGGTGCTTTCAATTGCCAAAGAATATGGGCTTGAAAGTCCTTGCCGAGTTATTTGCGAGATGGAACAAGAAGCAACCAGGAGAGCATTTCCTGGGATGAAAGCTGCAATTATTAGCAAGCAGGCAGATGGTGATTGCGTTTGTATGTTCAAATATGAAAGACCTGCCAAAGGGTTAGAAGTAAAGCCACAAAAATCACCCAGCTTGTTCTCTCATATTCTCGATTTGATTCGCTTGACTCCTAAAATCTTGCAGATTGGGATGAACCTTTTAAAAACGTCTCTTTCTAAAGGATCGTAACTTTTATGAATGGCATCATTCAAGACCTCAAGCATTTGATTGCAGGTGAAATCAGCAACGCTTCAGAAATTTTGACAGAAGTTTCTCAAGATTTTGGTGGTATACTCCAAAAGTCTCCCCAAGTTGTTGTTACTCCTCAAAACGCTAACGATATTGCCCAAACTGTTAAATATGCTGCTCAACAAGGATTAGTAGTTTCTTCACGCGCTGCGGGACATTCGTTAGGCGGTCAGTCTTTAAACCAAGATGGAATCGTTTTAAATATGAGGAATCTTGATAAAATTCGAGATATCCAAAAAGACCAACTTTGGTTTAAAGCTGATGCGGGAACTTCTTGGAATCAAGTAATCGATGCTTGTATTCCTGATGGTTTAGTTCCTCCCGTATTAACCAATTATTTTGGTGTTTCTTTAGGAGGAACTCATTCTGCGGGTGGTATAGGTGCAGCCTCTTTTCGTTACGGAAATCAAGCTGATAATTGTCTTGGTTTAGAAGTGGTAACAGCAGAAGGCGAGATTGTTTGGTGTACGCCTGAAAAAAATAGCGAACTTTTTAATCACGTACTTTGCGGTTACGGTCAATTTGGAATTATTACCCAAGTTCAGCACAAACTCAAAGTTTACCCTTCCCAAACCCGCACCTATTTATTGTTTTATGACAATCTAGATGCTCTTTTAGATGACAAACGGCTTTTAGTAACCGAACAAAGAATCGATCATCTCGTATCTTTCCCAGTTCCCTGTTTGCAAGGAGTATCCAGAGCGACAGGGATAATGCAACCTTTGATTCAATGGTTTTACACGTTGCGGATTACTGTTGAAGCAAATTCTCTTGAGGCTATTGATGACAAAAAAATCCTTGCTGGCTTAAATTTCTATCGTCATATTCATACTGAAGACTTGGGGTTTGAAAAATTCATCGAACCCATGATTCAAGTAGATAGCAAGGATATCGCTCACCCTTGGATGGATGTTTTTCTTCCAGCCTCATCTGCTAAAAATTACATGGAAACGGCTCTCAAACAGTTGCCTTCTTTTCTCGATATTAGTAAAGCGCAAATGGGCTGCTTTTGCTTGGTAAACCGGAATAACAAGATGCCGATGTTTCGTTTACCGCAAGAGGAAGAACTAATTATTGGGTTTGGGATTTATCCCAGCATTCCTAAATCGCAAGTTCAACCCATCTTGGCTGAATTGAAAAAGCTGAGTAATCTGAGTTTAGAAATGGGTGGAAAAAGATATTTAACTTGCTGGATAGATTTTACTATTCAACAGTGGCAAAGCCAATTTGGCGATTACTGGCCAAAAGTTAATGAAATCAAAAGGAAGTACGATCCCAAAGGAACATTTAACTCTGGCTTTTTTGAATACGAACAGATTGCCCAACCGAAAAACCAACTTGTTAAGGAAGTTGCTACGAAATCTGCGATCGCAGTATAAGTCACTTCTCAATCATCTTGTTTAAAATCAACTCTGATTCACCATCCATATTACTTGACCGAGGCTCTAGAAGAAGACAAACTTCAAAAGAGGAAACATGAATATCGCACTTGTAGGTCTTAGTCACAAAACAGCTCCGGTTGAAATTCGGGAAAAACTGAGTATTCCAGAAGAACGAATTGAAAACGCGATCGCCCAGCTGTGTAAATACTCTCACATTGAAGAAGCTGCCATTCTTAGCACTTGCAATCGTTTAGAAATTTACGTAGTTGTCAACAAGATAGATTTAGCAGCTCAAGAGGTGACGGAATTTCTTTGCGAGTACAGTAAACTGCCTTTTTCAGACTTACATCAATACTTGTTTACTCTGCTACAGCAAGATGCTGTTAAGCATTTGATGCAAGTTGCTTCCGGTTTGGATAGCTTGGTGTTGGGAGAAGGACAAATTCTAGCTCAAGTCAAACACGCCTACCAATTGGTTCAGCAACACAATCAGGGCGAACGCATCCTCAATCAGTTGTTCAAGCAAGCTGTTACCACTGCAAAGCGAGTGAGAACGCAGACATCAATCGGTACGGGTGCAGTTTCGGTTAGCTCTGCGGCAGTAGAATTAGCCCAAATCAAAGTAGAAAAGTTATCGGCTTGTCGAGTGACAATTGTCGGCGCTGGTAACATGGCTCGGCGACTGGTACAACATCTCATCGCTAAAGGCGCAACTCAAATTTCCATTGTCAATCGTTCCCTCGAACGCGCTCAGGAATTGGCGAATCAATTTAGTGATGCTGGAGTGCAATATTATCCCCTGGCTGAATTGATGTCATTAGTGGCAGCTTCGGACTTGGTTTTTACCAGCACCGCTTCAGTTGAACCCTTGCTTGATAGAGCTAAACTCAAAGCTGCATTGAAACCCGAACAGCCTTTGATGCTGGTTGATATTTCAGTGCCTCGTAACGTTGATGCCGACGTTAATGAGTTACCTCATGTGCAAGTGTTTAATGTTGATGATTTAAAAACCGTCGTTGCCCAGAATCAAGAAAGTCGTAGGCAAATGGCAATAGAGGCGCAAGCACTAATCCAGGAGGATTTAGACGCATTTCAAAGTTGGTTGCGATCGCGAGAAACCGTTTCCATTATTAGCTGTTTACGGGACAAAATGGAAAAAATTCGCGAACAAGAGTTAGAAAAAGCTTTGTCGCGTATGGGGTCTGATTTTGCTAAAAAACATCAAGAAGCTGTGGAAGCCCTAACTCAAAGGATTATCAACAAAATTCTCCACGAACCGATGGTGCAACTGCGGACGCAGCGCGATTTGGAAGCTCAACGTCTTGTCCTTCAGGTTCTACAAGTGGTGTTTAATCTAGATACGCCAGAGGTGCAATCTAATGTTGTTGCCCAAACATCCTCTCTATCAATCAGCACCGTAGAGATAGCAGCAAAAAACATCAAAGTTGCTCAAATGAGACTTGAAAGTATTGAAGTCCATGCAAAAGTTGAAGAAGTTATTGCTCAAAGCGTAACTTAAGAAACTCCATGATTCTTAATAGCAATAGCAGGAAGTAAGTATGTTAAAAAACTTCTGGTACGCTTGTGAGTTCAGCACCGCCGTTACTACAAAGCCCAAGCAAGTTCGGATATTAAATCAGAAATTAGTCTTTTACCGTAACGCTAAAGGACAACTGATAGCTCTCCAAGATCGGTGTCCCCATCGTGGTGCTGCCTTATCTCTCGGTTGGGTAAAAGATGATTGTATCCATTGCCCCTATCATGCCTGGAAGTTTCAAGCAGATGGGAAATGTATTAATATTCCTGCTAATCAACCCGGAATTCCTATTCCTAAGAATGCTCGTGTAGATAGCTATCCAATACAGGAAAAATACGGTTTTATCTGGCTATTTTATGGTGATTTACCAGAAGAAGAACGTCCGCCAATCCCACCATTGCCAGAATTTGAAGACCCAAGGCTACAGAAAATTTTCTTTGAATACGAACTCAACGCTCACTACACCCGGACTCTAGAAAATGATATGGATATGTCTCACGTATCTATTATTCATTCCAAGTCCTTCGGGAATGGGTTTGCATTAGAGCAAAAAATGGAAGATTACGAGCTGAATATCGGGGAGTGGGAGGGTCACGCCAAAGTTAATGTCAGAGATTACACCAAAGCAAAAGACATTTTCGCCTTTGTCTTTCGCCCATTGAAAGCTAATGTAAAAGTGACTCTGGGCTTTTATATGCCCAATATCACGCGTTTAGTGGTTGACTTCGGTCGTGGCAAGCTGGTTAATTTTACTGTTCACGTTCCTATTGACGATCGCACCACCATTACTAAGCGAATTCAGTTTCGCAGTTTTTTAACTTTCCCTTGGGCTGATGGCATATTTCAACGGGCAGCTTACAAAGTTGTGATGGAAGATAAGGGAGTGGTTGAGTCTGAATATCCGATGGCAGTCCCCGATAAGTTGTCAGACGAAGTTCACGTTCCTTGCGATAATTTATCTCTTGCTTATCGCAAACTTCGGCAAAAATGTTTGGCTATGGGATGGGGTATGAAACCTTATCAGAACCAATCAAACAACTCGAACGGAAATTTAATCCAACCTTCTCCTCAAAAACAAGGCAGGAGGCAGGTGGTCACTGAGCGTAGTCGAAGTGAGGCAGAAGGAGAAGGCAGAAGGGAAGAGGATTTGACTTATTTCTTCCATCCATAACGGAAGCGAGGGCGGGCAAGATGCCCACCCTACAAGATTGGATTATTTGTTGCCAATCACAAGTTATTGAAGGCAATTTTGCATACTCGGTCTTGAAATCACAATTATTAAATCCAGGGAGAAATGTATGGGAAATTATACGTTACTGCAAGCTGCGCGAGGTGAAGTACTCGATCGCCCTCCGGTATGGGTAATGCGCCAAGCAGGCCGCTACATGAAAGTTTATCGAGATTTGCGTCAGAAGTATCCTTCGTTTCGCGATCGCTCCGAAAACCCTGACTTAGCCGTGGAAATCTCACTGCAACCTTTCCGCGCCTTCCAACCCGACGGAGTGATTATGTTCTCAGATATCCTCACGCCATTGCCTGGTATGGGTATCTCATTTGACATTCTAGAAAGTAAAGGGCCAATATTCGAGCGGCCAATTCGCACGCCAGCACAAATTGAGGCGCTGACTGCCCTCGATCCCGAAGCTTCTTTACCCTTCGTGCGGCAAATTCTGAGGACGCTACGCCAAGAAGTGAACACTCAAGCTACGGTTTTAGGCTTTGTGGGCGCACCTTGGACGCTAGCTGCTTATGCAATTGAAGGTAAAAGCTCGAAAGACTATGCCATTATCAAGAAGATGGCTTTTTGCGAACCTGCGATGCTGCATCAATTTTTAGGGAAACTGGCAGATGCGATCGCAGTTTACGCCCGCTACCAAATTGATGCCGGTGCCCAAGTCGTGCAACTGTTTGACTCTTGGGCGGGACAACTCAGCCCTGAAGATTTCCAGACGTTTTCTCTACCTTATCTGCAACGAGTTGTGCAACAGGTTAAAGCAACGCACCCCGATACACCGTTGATTTTGTATATCAACAACAGTGCTGGAATCCTAGAGTTAATGGCGCAATCTGGTGTTGATATCGTCAGCGTAGACTGGACTGTAGATATGGCAGTAGCGCGGCAGCGACTTGGTGCAAATATTGGAGTGCAAGGAAATATCGATCCGTGCGTGTTGTTCGGTACCAAAGAACTGATCCGCGATCGCATTCTCGACACGATCCGCAAAGCGGGGAACCAGAAGCACATCCTCAATCTCGGTCACGGGATTTTACAAAACACTCCCGAAGAGAATGTTGCTTTCTTTTTCGAGACAGTCAAACAACTCAGCTACTCGTCAAACGATCTTAACTAAAAGTTATGACTTCAGTTCAACCCGCTTCATCTAATATTTCCACTCCCGTT
Source organism: Nostoc sp. DedQUE04 (assembly GCF_034530995.1). NCBI lineage: Bacteria > Bacillati > Cyanobacteriota > Cyanophyceae > Nostocales > Nostocaceae > Nostoc > Nostoc sp. DedQUE04. The sequence goes on from NZ_JAVRCA010000035.1 coordinate 53,855, forward strand.
CGCACCATCCGCATCGGTTCTCGTAAAAGCCAACTCGCACTCGTGCAAACTTACTGGGTTCGAGAACAACTCCAAAAGCACTTTCCTGATATTTCCTTTGAAGTCCACACCATGTCTACCCAAGGCGATAACATCTTGGATGTGGCATTAGCCAAGATTGGCGATAAGGGACTATTCACCAAAGAACTCGAATTGGGAATGCTCAACCAAGAGATTGACTTTGCGGTTCACTCTCTCAAAGATTTGCCGACTTGCTTGCCAGAGGGGTTAGCGTTAGCAACCGTAACAGAACGGGAAAACCCAGCAGATGCTTTAGTCGTGCATGAAAAGTATAAAGATAAGCAAATCGATACGCTCCCAGAAGGCACAGTCATCGGTACTTCTTCGCTGCGCCGCCTCGCACAGTTGCGTCATCACTTTCCCCACTTTACTTTTAAGGACGTGCGCGGCAACTTAAATACGCGCTTGGCAAAGCTGGATGATGGAGAATATGATGTGCTGATTTTGGCAGCCGCAGGATTGGAACGATTGGGAATGAGCGGCCGCATTCATCAAATTCTGCCAACCGAACTCTCTCTTTATGCCGTCGGCCAGGGAGCGTTAGGGATTGAATGCCGCGCTGACGATTTGCAAGTACTGTCATTACTCAAAGCAATCGAACACGTCCCCACCCGCGATCGCTCTCTAGCCGAACGTGCATTCTTACGAGAACTAGAAGGCGGTTGCCAAGTACCAATCGGTGTTAATACGCAGCTGGATGAAAATAATCTAACATTAACAGGATTAGTCGCCAGCGTAGACGGCAAACGTCTAGTCAAAGATTCTGTTATCGGCACTGCTAGCGAAGCAGAAAATTTAGGTATTCAATTAGCTCATAACTTGCGGCAACAAGGAGCTACAGAGATTTTGGCTGAAATTTTCCAGACAGTCCAGCGCAGTTAGGGAGTTGCAACTAAGTAGGCAGGGGGGCAGGGAGCAGGGGGCAGGGGGAAAAATGCGATTAAAGGGAAAGGATTTTTTGTAAGCCGCTTTCCCCTTTAGCCCACTTTTGTAAGAAGTCTATTGGCTATTTCATCGTTCATTTTAATATTATGTTTCCAATTCATCGCCCGCGTCGGCTAAGAAGCCATCCCCAATTGCGGCGGATGGTGCGCGAAAACGTCCTGACAACCAGTGATTTAATTTACCCGCTTTTTGCTGTACCGGGTAAGGCGATCGCCAACGAAATTAAATCCATGCCAGGAGTTTACCAACTTTCTGTAGATAAAATCGTGGAAGAAGCCAAGGAAGTCTACGACCTCGGCATTCCAGCCATTATTTTATTTGGCATTCCTGAAGACAAGGATGCAGACGCTACGGGGGCTTGGCACGATTGCGGCATCGTTCAAAAAGCCGCTACTGCCGTCAAACAAGCAGTCCCGGAATTAATCGTCATTGCCGATACCTGCCTGTGCGAATACACCAGTCACGGACACTGCGGTTATCTAGAATTAGGTGATTTAACTGGGCGCGTTCTCAACGATCCGACACTGGAATTGTTGAAAAAAACAGCAGTTTCCCAAGTCAAAGCTGGCGTAGATATCATCGCGCCTTCGGGAATGATGGATGGTTTCGTGCAAGCCATTCGTTCGGGTTTAGATGAAGCTGGTTTCCAAGATACGCCGATTCTGTCCTATGCTGCTAAGTATGCTTCGGCTTACTACGGGCCTTTCCGCGATGCTGCCGACTCAACACCACAATTTGGCGATCGCAGAACCTACCAAATGGACTTTGGTAACGGTCGTGAAGCCTTAAAAGAAATCGAACTCGACATTAGCGAAGGTGCAGATATGTTAATGGTCAAGCCAGCCTTGGCCTACATGGATATTATCTGGCGCGTCAAGGAAGCAAGTAATCTACCCGTTGCTGCTTACAACGTTTCTGGCGAATACTCGATGGTGAAAGCTGCTGCCCTCAACGGTTGGATTGACGAAGAACGGGTGGTCATGGAAACGCTGCTCGGCTTTAAACGGGCTGGCGCTGACTTGATTCTCACCTATCATGCCAAAGATGCTGCCCGTTGGTTAGCAAAACTTGGCAATTAAACTTTTTAGTTTTGATTTCATGTCGTTCGTGTAGAGGAGGAATTTATCATGTTCATTCCACTCGGTTTTGTTCAACGCTCCGTTTTAACTAGCTTGGGAAAGATGGCTTATTACACTAACCAAGGTGAACTTTGGGCAACCGATGGAGTGGGCGATACGCCATCGGGGCGCGAACGCGAAACTTTGATATTCTTCCACGGTATTGGAGGCGGAGCATCTGCCTACGCGTGGTCGAAGGTGTATCCAGCATTTGCAGCAGAGTATAGAGTGTTAGCACCCGACTTGATTGGCTGGGGGCGATCGGATCGTCCCGAACAAAATTATCTTCCAGCCGACTACATCGCAATGCTAATTGAGTTCATCGAGCAGACGTGCCAAGCCCCTGTAACAATAATTGCTTCTTCCCTAACTGGAGCATTTGCGATCCGAGCCGCAGTCAAACGTCCCGACCTGTTTAAATCACTCATTCTTACGCTTCCGTCAGGCATTAAAGATTTTAGGCAATACTATAGCAATAGTTTTTTCGCTCAAATTGCCAGTGTTCCTATTCTCGATCGCGTTCTTTATGCAGGACAAGTCAGCAGCTTTGGCATTCGTGACTTTTTTGAGCGAGTTTTTGCTCAACCCAATCGCCTTTCTCCCGAAATTGTAGAAGCTTTTGTGCAATCGGCGCAGCAGCCAAATGCTGAGTATGCTGCTTTGTCATTTTTACAAGGTAACTCATCCTTCGATCTATCAGAATACATTCCAAGATTGACAACACCTACCATCTTTATTTGGGGAAGCCAAGCAAAGTTTACAGGGCCGGATGTAGGGCGTCGCCTTGCAAATCTAAATCCACAAGCAATCCAAGCATTTATCGAACTAGAAGATGTTGGGTTGAATCCAGAACTGGAAGTGCCAGAAGTAATAATCGGATTAATTCGGAAGTATTTGCCTGTGTTAGCGCAGTAAATTTTTGAGAAACTTCCCTAGTTTCTTGACCTGCACCTTTAATGCATCGACCTGCAACTTTAATGCATCGACTTGCAACTTTAATGCATTGACCTGCACTTTTAATGCATCGACCTGCAACTTTAATGCATCGACCTGCAAAAATTAACCTTCCCTACGTTACGCAACAACTCTAAAAGATTTTTGTGTACGCGGTAGCCTTTTTAAGAAGGGCTAGGGCGTGTTTTCAAAGTCTTAGATCCCCCCAACCCCCCTTAAAAAGCAGGGTGGTTTCATACGAAAAAAGAAAAATACATAAGTCTTGATTTCTCGTTTTGTGGCATAGCTTTTTCCCTCTCTCCAAACCTCTCCCCCACGGGGGGATTTAGGGGGATCTAAAAAGTTAGGAGGCTAAACAAAAATGTTCGCTATTAAGAAATAGGAAAAATAGGTATTGCTCATGAACACTACTTTAACTGCTCCAGCAACTCAATCCAAACCTCTACCCCCAGTTGATGCCAAGGCTAGAGTTAGCCAGTTCATGCGACAGTTGCAAGACGAAATCTGTCAGGGTTTGCAACAGCTAGATGGCGAAGGTACGTTTCAGGAAGATGCATGGGAACGACCCGAAGGAGGTGGCGGGCGATCGCGCGTCATCCGCGACGGTGCAGTATTCGAGCAAGGCGGAGTTAATTTCTCTGAAGTCTGGGGTTCTCATTTGCCACCTTCAATCTTGGCACAACGTCCAGAGGCTAATGGACATCAGTTTTATGCCACCGGAACTTCAATGGTATTGCATCCGCGCAATCCTTACGTGCCAACCGTTCATCTCAACTACCGCTACTTTGAAGCTGGCCCGGTTTGGTGGTTTGGCGGCGGCATCGATTTAACGCCTTACTATCCGTTTGCTGAAGATGCGGCTCATTTTCATTACACATTAAAACAGGCTTGTGACGCGCACGATCCCGAATATTATCCAGTGTTTAAACCTTGGTGCGACGAGTATTTTTATCTCAAACATCGTCAAGAAATGCGGGGCATTGGCGGCATCTTTTTTGACTATCAAGACGGTCAAGGTCAGCTTTATCGAGGCCCCGATCCCAAAGGAGCAGCCGCAGATAACAGCGATCGCGTTGACATACCACAAACCCGCAATTGGGAAGAATTATTTGCATTCGCACAAGATTGCGGTAAAGCTTTTCTACCTGCTTACACGCCAATTGTCAAGCGGCGGCAGTCAATGGAGTACAGCGATCGCCAACGTAATTTTCAATTATATCGGCGCGGACGCTACGTTGAATTCAATTTAGTTTACGACCGCGGCACGATTTTCGGACTGCAAACTAACGGGCGCACAGAGTCAATTTTGATGTCTTTACCTCCATTAGTGCGTTGGGAGTATGGCTATCAACCCGAACCCAACACCCCAGAAGCCGAGTTGTACGAAGTATTCTTAAAGCCTCAAGATTGGGCAAGCCTGACATCTCTTGTAGTTTAACTTTTACCGTCAAAACATAAGAAATGTCATTTGTCATTTGTCATTAGTCATTTGTATTAACAAAGGACAAATGACTAATGACCAAGGACAATTTTACCAAAGTCCTCGCTGAAATTTGAAGTATTGACATGAATTTACAATCGCTCTCAAAACCTTCAAAGCAATGGACGCTGGCTGTCGTTTTTGCTGGTACTGCGCTTACAGGAATTATCGCTTTCTACGGTATTTCTCAATCAAAACCAATCGGCAAACCCGTTGAAGTTGTGCAACCTAAACCAAAGATTGAAGAAATTACCGCTTTAGGACGGATAGAACCAGCAACGGAAGTCATTAAAGTATCCGTACCTGCTACCTTAAGCAACGATCGCGTAGCCAAATTGCTTGTACAGCGTGGCAGTGGCGTTAAAGCAGGTCAAGCGATCGCTATTATGGATTCGCGCGATCGGCTGCAAAATGCTCTATTGGAAGCGCAAGCACAAGTCAAAGTATCGCAAGCAGAGTTAGCCAAGGTGCAAGCTGGCGCCAAATCTGGAGAGATTGCTGCCCAAAAAGCTGAAATCGATCGCTTGGAAGAAGAGTTAAAGGGCGAAATATCTACTAGAGAAGCCACTATCTCTCGCTGGCAAGCCGAAGTTAATACTGCCAATACTGAGTATAATCGTTATTCCTCGCTTTACCAAAACGGCGCGATTTCTGCTGTGGAAGTAGATCGAAAACAACTTGCTCTAGAAACAGCGCAAGCACAGCTTACCGAAGCTAAAGCTAACCAAAATAAGAGTGTAGATACCCTACGGCAGCAAATCCAGCAAGCTAAGGCAAACCTAAATAAGATTGCTGAGGTACGTCCGGTAGACGTGCAAGCAGCCCAGGCCGAGGTTAATAAAGCGATCGCCGCAGTCAAAAAAGCTGAAGCCGATCTTGCTGAAGTTTATATCCGCGCACCTATAGCAGGTCGGATTCTCGATATCAAGGCCAAACCCGGAGAAGTCGTTGGCGAGAAAGGCATTGCCGAACTCGGACAAACTAGCTCGATGGAAGCGATCGCAGAGATATATCAAACTGATATTGGCAAAGTTCGTGAAGGTCAACAAGTAAAGATTTCCAGCGAGTCCTTCTCCCAAGAGTTGCGCGGAACCGTTCGGCTGATTGGATTACAGGTGATCCAACAAGAAGTAACTAGCGGCGAACCTGGAGAAAATCTCGATCGCAAAGTTGTTGAAGTGAGAATTGCACTCGATCCCCAAGCTAGCAAACGAGTTGCAAACTTAACTAACTTGCAAGTACAAGTTGCCATTCAGCCGAATAACAAATAAAAGGGAACAAGCAAAATTAATACTAATTCTCAAAAATAATGCGGCAAACAAACCATTTTGTAGAGACGCGATTCATCGCGTCTTCACTTCACCCAAAGATATGTTGCTTGAATTTTGAATTTATAATTTTGAATTGGAGCGAAGCAACTTGACTATATTCGGTAAATTATTTCGTAAAACCCCACTTGCTTGGCGACAAATGAGCCGTCAAAAGACTCGATTGCTCGTTGCTATAGCAGGAATCGCCTTTGCTGATTTTCTAATGTTTTTTCAACTGGGAGTTAGGGATGCACTATTTGATTCGCAAGTTACTCCCTATACCACGCTTAAAGGAGATTTATTTTTAGTCAATAAACTGTCTGATAACTTGCAATCTATCAAAAGTTTTTCCAGAAATAAACTCTATAAAATAGCAGGTGTTAACGGTGTAAAATCCCTGGCGACGCTATATGTGAGTCAAGCATCGTGGCGAAATCCTGAAAATCGAGCTAGCCGTAAACTTTTCGTCTATGGAATCGATCCAAATCAGCCAGCATTTGACTTGCCAGAAGTCAATGGACAATTGAATAAACTGAAGTTATTGAATCGAGCGTTATTTGATAGGGCTGGATTGGTTCCTCAGCTTGGAGACGTTCCTACTTTGCTGAAAAAACAGAATCCGCTGATCGCCCAAACTAACGATTATCAAATTCAAATAGTTGGATTATTTAAGCTCGGTTCTTCTTTTTCTGCTGACGGCAATCTGATCGTCAGCGATTCTACCTTTTTACGACTCTTTCCCCAACGCCAAGCAAACGACATCGATCTTGGTATTATTGATGTAGAATCAAATGCCTCCATTGAGCAAGTCCAGGCTGATTTACGAGCCAAGCTACCGGATGATCTACTAGTACTAAACATCGCTGAATTCACTGCTCGTGAAAGTGCATATTGGTCTACAGGCTCCTCTATTGGCCCAACTTTTAACCTCGGTGTTGCAATCGGGTTTTTAGTTGGAGCAGTCATTGTTTATCAAATTCTTTATACTGATGTCTCAGATCATTTGCCCGAATATGCAACTTTAAAAGCAATGGGTTACAGCGATATATATCTAATTAAAGTTATCGCTCAAGAAGCTTTTATTTTAGCAGTTTTGGGCTTTATTCCAGGTTTTTTGCTCTCAAGTGGATTTTACATTTTTTTTCAATCCGTGACGTTTTTACCGACTGCAATGAAACTAGCTCGCGCGGTAACTGTGTTAGTGTTGACATTCGTTATGTGTATTGGAGCGGGAACGCTTGCCATACAAAAATTACGAGCAGCCGATCCAGCTGATATCTTCTAAGTTTTGAGTTGAAGTTTAGCAAAATATCGCATTTCAAAACTCATAGTTTTCTAGAACAAAACCCAAATTTACAGTTGAACTCTCATGCTGCAAGAAATTAGTCTCGATCGAAGCTCAAAACTCCAAGTTCAAAATACTTGCCAACAACCAGTTATTTCAGTTTGCCATCTCGATTACTACTTCGGTCAGGGACAACTCTGCAAGCAAGTCTTGTTTGATATTAATCTCGACATTTATTCTGGAGAAATCGTAATTATGACTGGGCCATCTGGTTCTGGTAAAACCACCTTACTAACACTAATAGGTGGATTGAGAACCGCTAAAGAAGGCAACCTGAAAGTTTTGGGACAGGAAATGTGTGGGGCTAGTAAGCGGCAATTGATGGAAGTGCGGCGGCAGATTGGTTATATTTTTCAAGCACACAATTTATTGACTTTCTTAACAGCAAAGCAGAATGTCCGAATGTCTTTAGAACTGCATGATGAGTATCTAAAGCAAGATATGGATCGGCTGGCGACGGATACTCTCAAAAATGTTGGTTTGGGCGATCGCATCGATTATTATCCAGATAGTCTCTCTGGAGGGCAAAAGCAGCGAGTTGCGATCGCTCGTGCCCTAGTCAGCCATCCTAAAATTGTTCTTGCCGACGAACCCACTGCTGCTCTTGATAAAAAATCAGGTCGCGATGTTGTAGATATCATGCAGCGTTTAGCTAAAGAGCAGGGTTGCACCATTTTACTAGTCACTCACGATAATCGAATTCTCGATATTGCCGATCGCATCATCGAGATGGAAGACGGACGGTTAGTACAAGAAGTAGGCAACTAGTTTTATACGATTAATTTTAGTTATTTGTGAAAGTCTGATGAGTCAAACTGAAGAATCAAAATATTGCGTATTGCAATCCTATGATGATATTGAAATCCGGCAATACGAGCCAAAAATTGTTGCCGAAACACTCATTGAAGCCCAAAGAGATCGAGCAAACAAAGCTGCATTTTCGATTCTTGCCGCTTACATATTTGGTGAAAACACATCTGTAACAAAAATTGCCATGACTGCGCCCGTCACGCAATCTCAGCCAAGTGAAAAAATCGCCATGACTGCGCCCGTCATTCAACAAGAAGCGCGAGGAAATATTGCTAGCACTTGGGCGGTACAGTTCGTGATGCCCTCAGAATACACCCTAGCAACGCTGCCGAAACCAAAAGACTCTCGCATTACTATCAAAGAAGTTCCCAGCAACAAAGTTGCGGCAATTCGTTTCTCCGGATCGGCTGGGGATGAACAATTGCAAGAAAAGGAAGCCAAATTATCTGCTTTTCTGGCTCAACAAGCTATCGAGCCAAAAGGTAAACCGATTTATGCTTTCTATGATTCTCCCTTCATCTTGCCCGCATTCAGACGCAATGAAGTCATGCTCGAATTGAAATCGGTTGGTTTCAGCTAACTTTTATAGCAAGGGACTGGGGACTGGGGACTGGGTAAAAAGCCTTTTTGTGTCTAAGTTTTATCGTCTGTTGATGTCCTAACCACCTTGCCTGTTGCTATAACTCTAGAACCCAAGTCAAAATCTCAGGAGAAAAAATTATGATTGCAACGACTCGCTTAAAAACCACCCAATCGGCGGAAATCTTTGCTGCTGCCCAAAAATTAATGCCAGGAGGAGTTAGTTCTCCCGTACGGGCTTTCAAATCTGTTGGCGGACAGCCGATTGTGTTCGATCGCGTCAAGGATGCTTACATCTGGGATGTGGATGGCAATCAATATATCGATTATGTCGGCAGTTGGGGGCCTGCTATCTGCGGTCACACTCATCCTGAAGTCATTGCGGCTCTGCACGATGCCTTAGAAAAAGGAACTAGCTTCGGTGCGCCCTGCTATCTCGAAAATGTACTGGCACAGATGGTAATCGATGCTGTTCCCAGTATCGAAATGGTGCGTTTTGTCAACTCCGGCACGGAAGCTTGTATGGCTGTGCTTCGTCTGATGCGAGCTTTTACGGGGCGAGAGAAAGTAATCAAGTTTGAAGGCTGTTACCACGGGCACGCCGATATGTTTCTCGTTAAGGCTGGCTCTGGTATTGCCACTCTCGGCTTGCCCGATTCTCCTGGTGTGCCCAAATCCGTAACTAGCAATACGCTGACCGCTCCTTTCAACGATTTAGAAGCAGTAAGAGTATTATTCGAGCAAAATCCTGATGAAATTGCTGGTGTAATTCTTGAACCTGTGGTAGGAAATGCAGGTTTTATTCCACCTGCTGCGGGTTTTCTTGAAGGTTTGCGAAAACTGACGCAGGAGTATGGGGCGCTATTAGTATTTGATGAAGTGATGACAGGCTTTCGCATCGCTTACGGCGGGGCGCAGGAGAAATTTGGTGTTATTCCTGACTTGACTACTTTAGGTAAGGTTATCGGCGGCGGTCTACCCGTAGGCGCTTATGGTGGTCGCCAAGAAATTATGTCGATGGTTGCTCCAGCCGGAAATGTGTATCAAGCCGGAACGCTTTCGGGCAATCCACTGGCGATGACAGCAGGGATTAAGACGTTAGAGTTGTTGCAAAGACCTGGAACTTACGAGTATCTCGATCGCATTACCAAGCGACTCACAGACGGGATGCTGGAGATTGCTAAACAAACAGGTCATGCTACCTGCGGCGATCGCATTAGCGGCATGTTTGGTTTCTTCTTTAACGAAAGTCCAGTTCGCAATTATGAGGATGCCAAAAAGTCTGATTTAAGTAAATTTGCTAGCTTCCATCGCGGTATGTTGGAACATGGAATTTATTTAGCTCCATCTCAATTTGAAGCCGGATTTACTTCTTTAGCTCATACCGAAGCAGACATCGATCGCACCCTCCAAGCAGCCCAAACAGTCATGTCTAAGTCCCGCTAGTGGTCTGTCAAGCCAACGAAAGCTGGGTGAGGCTGGGGAAAGGGGAAAGGGAAAAGGGAAAAGGGGAAAGGGTAAGGGATTTAAAACCTTTTCCCCCGCCCCTTATCCCCAGAGGGGACTCCACTTTCCCCCTTACCCTTTACCCCGCTTTCTGTCACGAAAGCGAACTACTAGGCTAATGGTTTGAACTTAGATAACTGCTCCTAAAGAGGTCAACGTGGCAGTTGTCGCCTCAGTTAAACCTTTAACTCCGAAAATATTCATTTGTTCATAGGGCTTACTTGCTCTCATGGTTTTTAAGCATTTGCCTGCTACGATATCCCAAAGTCTAATCGTTTCATCGTCACCGCCACTAACTAAGGTTTGGTTGTCTGGACTAAAAGCAACTGACCAAACCAAGCCTGTATGTCCGTGCAAAACTTTCAGGCACTCACCTGTAGAGACATCCCACAACTTGATTGTCAGATCGTGACTCGTGCTAGCCAGTATTCTGCCATCAGGGCTAAAGGCGATCGATTGCAACCAGTTTGTGTCTGCTTGTAAAACTTTCAGGCACTCACCCGTGTCTGGATTCCACAACCTGATTGTTCGATCTGGACTAGCACTTGCCAGGATATTACCATCGGGAGCGATCGCAATTGCCCAAATCCAACTCGTGTGTCCTGCCAACGTTCTGAGGCAGTTACCCGTGTGAATATCCCATAACTTGACCGTTTGATCCCAGGAGCCACTCGCCAATATATCTCCTTGAGAGATGAAGGTAACTGACCAAACCGCAGCGTCATGCCCCTGTAAGGTTCTTAAGGTTCGACCTGAACGAACGTCCCACAGTTTTATAGTACAGTCTTCACTACCACTTGCTATGGTTTGGCTGTCTGGACTAAAGGCAATCGATAAAACTGCTGCGCGATGTCCCTGTAAGGTTTTTAAGGTTTGACCTGAACGAACATCCCATATTTTTAGTGTTTTATCTACACTACTGCTGACTAGGATATTTCCTTCATGATTAAAGATAACTGAATGAACCGAGTTGGAATGTCCTTTTAACACTTGGAGGCATTCGCCAGTTGCGGCATCCCATAACCTCACAGTGCGATCGCGGCTGCTACTAGCAAAAATTTGACCAATGCTTGGCAAACTAGCACTAACAGGACTAAAGCTAACAGAGAGTATTTGATTGGTATATCCTTGTAGGGTCTTGAGGCATTCACCTGTCTCGACACTCCATAGCTTCACGGTTTGATCGTGGCCGCCGCTAGCCAGAAACTTACCTTGGGGGCTGAAGGCAACTGAAAAGACCCAACTGAAATGTCCTTGCAGCGTTTTGAAACATTCACCCGTATCGACATTCCATAACTTCACGGTATGATCGTGCCCACCACTAGCCAAAAGGTCGCCTTGTGGGCTGAAGCCCACAGAAAAAACTCGATTAGAATGCCCCAGAAGTGTTTTGAGACATTCAGCCGTTTGAGTCTTCCATAGCTTAATAGTTTGATCCTCGCTGCCAGTTGCTAGTATCTGACCATCTGGACTGAGGGTAATTGACCGGATTCCACTATTATGATGCTTTTCAAACGTTTGCATACACTTTCCAGTGTTGATATCCCACAATTTAACGGTGCGATCGTCACTACCACTCAACAGTTGAGTATTTCCCCTAAAGACAACAGAGAGTACCCAACTAAGATGTCCCTCAAGTGTTTTCAAGCATTCTCCAGTGCTGCTATTCCATAGCTTCACGGTGCAGTCATCGCTGCCACTTGCTAATGTGCAATTATCTTGGCTAAATGCAACCGACCAAACCTCATTTGTATGCCCTTCTAAGGTGCGAAGGCACTGACCAGTACTAACATCCCATAGCTTTATTGTGTAATCTGTGCTGCCGCTAGCGAGAATCTTACCATCAGGGCTGAACGTCAGTGATGTTACCCAACTTTTGTGTCGCGTGCAGATGAAGACTGGTTGCACATCGCTAACTTGGTAAAGATGAATTTCTCCATTACTGTCACCTACCGCCAGAAGTTCTCCATCAGGACTAAAAGCTACCGCATGAATAGCACCAAAAGTTTCAGTAAACGTACACTTGGCTAGATTGGCGTAAGCAAAGTTTGTATTTTGTAAATTTACATCTCGTAGGTCAGCCTGCCAAATGGTTAGACCAGAGAAATCATAGCCCGTTAAATTAGTTCCTAGCTGATTGAGTAAGTTAAAAATATTACCTGCTACATATCCCGGCTCCAAAGGTGACTTCTCTTGCTGCTTGAGTAAAATTTGAGTCAGTTGATATTCCAAGTTTTTTTTGCCTTCAAAGACTGGAATTAACCTGTTAATCACGGGATAGAGAATCAGACGAATTTGAGTCTCTCTTACATAGTCTTTGGCGGTAGCTTTGATCAGAGCATGGCTTTTAAAAAGCGAAAACTCCTGGTTAGCAATCTCCTCACAAACTTGTTCAACCAAGCGACTTGTCACGTACTCCATGACGACTGGCTGTAGGGTGAAGCAAGTTGTATGTCGTTCAATGAGCGATCGCCGTCCCAAAGACTCCAGCGTTTCAACTAAATTCAGTTGTGGAAAAGGCGATACTAAATCTTCTCGTAACTTGGAGAGGGTAACTGGCTCCCGATTAATCGCTAGCCAGTACATTACATGCTTTCCCTCATCAGATAAACGCTCAAATTGCTGGTCTAATAGGTCGCGAAGATCGCCAAATACGGTGGTTTCCTCCTTTAAAAACTCAGAAATATAACCATCAAATAAATCTTGAATTGTAGTTGCGACAATTTTTAAGGCTAAGGCATTGCCTCCATAGCGTGTAACCAGTGCGCTGAATTGAGTTTCTGAACCCTTGAGCCTCTTACTCTTAAGAATTTCCTCTCCCTCTCCTTCTTTTAGTCCACCCAATCGCAAAGTTCGCACTGGCAAGGCTTCTCCTTCTAGAGAGGCGACCTCTTTCGGTTTTTCTCGCGTTGTGAGTAGCAAGCAACTCTGGTGATCTGATTTACCTACTCGTTTGAGGAGTTCGCCATACTGCTCATATCCAACCCTATATTGTCCTGCTCGACTCCCACCACGTAATACAGCATCTACATTATCGAACACGACCAAGCAGCGCATTTCCTTAAAGTAGTTAAGCAACTGGGAAATCTTATCACTAACGCTTTCCGGCAATTCTGCCTCGGTTTCTTGCTCGTCAGACAGAAACTGAATGATGCTACCCAAGAATGTATCAATGGGTGGAGCGTCATACAGCGATCGCCAGACAATACAATCAAATTTGTCTTGCATTAGTTCTGCCAATTTAATCGACAGAGAAGTTTTTCCTACTCCACCCATTCCGAGAATGGTAACTAATCGACACGAATCCTTCAGCAACCACTCATCTAGAGTACTGAGTTCTTCTGTACGTCCGTAAAATGCTAAGACAGAAACAGCTTCCCCCCAATCTTGACGGCAATTGGGGTCTGAGGTCGAATAGTAGCCTTCGCATAGGCAGCTATCAAAACCAAGAAAGAGAGCCTCAAGTGTTCGCTTGTCGACTCCCTTCCTACGGTTCAAAACTTTTCTAATTGTTAGAGGATCTAAGTTAGTGCGGTAGCTTAACTCTTCAAGAGTAAATCTCTTGCCAAAATTATCTCGAAACTCAAACTTGTGCCTTGCTTCCTCAAACTTCTGTAAACCGACAGAAGTGAGTATAACTCCGCGCTTGCGTCTTAGCATACCCAAATTCCTCTACAGACAAAGATAGATTTAGCACAGAACTTAAGTACTTTTTCACCCAAGATATATTTATAACTGTTTTCGGTTTTTTTTGATGGTGTCAATAATGACTTTTTTCTTTTTAACCGAAACTTCGCAAAATTGACTAAAACCTTTTCCACTCAATACTGGAGTTTAGACTAGTTCTCGGTGCTAAACTTCAAACCTTTATGGTGATTGATATACATCAAATTTTATCGACACCCACCCGAAACTTGAGTAAGTAATATAGTACATTTGAACTAACAAGCTAGCAAAGATGCGATCGCTAAAAAAAATAAATTGACGAGCGCGATTTTCTTTTGTTCGAGTCTCTGGGGATAAAAATGATGACTATGATGACTTAATCTTAATGAAAGATGAACTTTTCTCAATTATTTTTGAGCTAATTTTAATAGTTAATCTAAAAACTCAAGCATCTGTTTGAGAGTAAATAAATGAGAGAAAACTGTTTGTATTTCTCGATATGTATAGTTGTTTTCAACCATCTGTATTGCCAGTCCCCATAGTTCTCTATTTGTATCTAGTATAAATAAATTTACAAATTGGGTAGATGGACAACAAGATACAGGAATAAAACGAAAAATTCTTGAATCAGGTTTAGCAAAATTTGCCTAATCACAAAATAAAATAAAAGAGCAAATTGGTAATATAACAGTAGTATTTGAGTAAATAATGCTTAAGTAGCTGAAAGTCGCAGCTATATAAAAAAGTCCGCCTATGCGGACTTGAGAAAATAGTTACTTCAAGAATTTCTGTATGTGTTTTAGTTAGCTGAAACTAACTCTGTCTCATCTTTAGATTCATCTCTCACCTTAAAATAGTAATAAAGATTACCAACAGTTAAGTCTGATGCCTGTTGCAAATTAGATGTAACTAATGTTTTATAACCAGTAATTCCAGCTCGATCGCTAATATAGGAATCCTATTTGATTTTTGAAAAAAATCCGTACATCCCAAGAGTGGGAAAATCAAATGTAGTGTGTCGAATAAACTTGTTCATTCATCCACTTTAAATGAGAGAAAGAGGGAATCAAGGCACAAAAACGTCGAACCCATGTTTTAGCCTGCAACCAAATATCTTCAATCGGATTTTGCTCTGGACAATTAGGGGCGAAACGAACGCAATGAATTTTCCATTGTTCTGGTGACAAACCTTGATTAAGTTCATCTAAAAAGCTTTGGATTTCTTTGGAACGGTGGTAGGTAGCGCCATCCCAAAAAATCAGCAATCGTTGGTTGTCAGACTCAGTTAGTAGATATTGCAGGTAATCAATAGTATTTTCTGAATTTCCTTTGTCGTAAGCTTTAAGCAATAATTTTCGTTCCAGATAGTCCACAGCTCCATAATATGTTTGTTTCTCTCGCTCATTGACGACTGGAACCGTTATTTCTTGGTCAGTTCTTCCCCACACATAACCAGTTACATCTCCCCACATTAAATGACACTCATCAATTAACAACACCCTCAATTTTCCGGCTTCGATTTCGGAACGGTTGCTAGCTAACAATGTTTCAATCTCTTTTTTTTTGCTGTAACAGCATCTGGGTTGGCTTTGGGATTCAGCTTTGTGGTTTTCTTCCAACTGATGTCAGCTGCATCGAACAGGTCGTAGTAACTTTGCTTTGACTCATAAACCACGTCGTACTCAAAAGCCAGTTTGTATTCAAGTTCACCCAGGTCCCAACACTTCTTGGTAGAGAGCCAACTTAACACCTCTTCTCGCTGTTCGGCACTCAGGTAACTTTTCCTCCCCTTGTAGTTTAACCGCAGTCCATCAATTCCATATTCCTCATAGGCTTGTTTCCAACCTGTTATCGAGCCTAAAGACACATCTAAAATAGTTTGGATTTCTTCATACAAGTAATCAAGGCACAACCAACTTGACCGCCAAAGCTTTTCTTGCATCACGAGCATCACGGCAAGCTGCGATAAAATCTCGTAACTCAGCGTTAGCGAAGCTCGCCGCAGGCATCGCAGTTGCCACTTCTCTAGGTAGTGTTACCGTTTGTAGATGCCGATCTATCATTGTCTGTTCTTACACTTTTATCCTTATCCGTATTATCCCGTAATCTTTTTCAAAAATCAAATAGGAATCCTATAAATTTTAAAGAGTGTACATTAAATCAGCAAAGCCATAGAGGCTGATGATGAGTAATAAGGATGCTGTTAGTTGGGTAATTCGTGTTTGGGGTGAGGGAGCGATCGCTTCCCGCACTAAGATAGAAATAGATGCCCCAACTACTAAGCTCAAGCCTAAGATTAAATAGGGTATGTCAGGTAAAATACTGGCTATTGCTAGCATTGCGATCGCTAATAAGAGCATCAATAATTCTACAAACCTGGGCGGGTTGTATTGACTAGATAAAACAAAGCTGTTGAACCAAAAAGACCAAAATCTCATATTTCAGTACTAAGTTAAGAGTTAGGAGTTAAGAGTTAAGAGTTAAGAGTTATATCTAGTCAGTGCTGATTGAGGAATTAAAGTTGTGAGATATGAAGCAGCTTTCCATTCAAAACTCTTAACTATTAATTCTTCATCGGAGGCGGAGCGTTTCCGGCTCTGCTCCTAACTTTTAACCCCTAGCTCCTAATTTTTGACCTGTGCCGTTCTTTTGTGCAGTATCACTTTCTGGTAGTTCGACGCCAAAGACGCGGCTAAAAACTTTGGCAACTTTATAGCCAGAATCAATCGATTCTAAAGGGTCTTTCCGCAGTCTGTGACGCAAACATAGCGTAATTACACGATGGATATCATCAACTGTAACTTCAGTGCGTCCTTCATAAGCTGTTAAGGCTTTGGCAGCGCGGTTACTAACAATGTCACCCCGCAAACCATCTACATCTAGTTCTGAACAGACTTCAGAAATTTTCACCCGCAGATCGTAGTCAATTTTCACTTCTGGCAAAAGCTGTTGAGCATTGACAATTTGCTGTTGTAATGCTTCTTGCTGGGGTTTATAATTTTCGAGAAATACTGGCGGGTTTTGGTCGAAATCCGCCCGTTGTTCTACGATTTGCACCCGCAAGGCTGGTTCTTTGACTGTGTGAATTTCTGCGTGCATCCCAAAGCGATCGAGTAATTGGGGGCGTAGTTCGCCTTCTTCGGGGTTTCCAGAACCCACAAGCACGAAACGCGCTGGGTGACGAATAGAAATACCTTCTCTTTCTACAGTGTTCCATCCACTGGCAGCGGAATCGAGTAAAACGTCTACAAGGTGGTCATCTAGTAAGTTGACTTCATCCACATAGAGAATGCCCCGGTTAGCCTTTGCCAGAAGTCCCGGTTCAAAAGCTTTGACACCTTCAGATAAAGCTTTCTCGATGTCGATTGTGCCACAAACTCGGTCTTCTGTAGCTCCTAGCGGCAGGTCTACCATTTGGACTTTTTTGTGAGCTACGGGAATTTCCGCCCCTTGTTCTAACAGTTGGCGGACTTCATCGCTCATCAAGTCAGGGTCGCTAGGATCGCTACTGAAGGGGTCATTAGCAACCACAGAAATTTCTGGTAGCAGATCCGCCAGCGCCCGGATAGTTGTGGATTTCCCGGTGCCGCGATCGCCCATAATCATTACACCCCCAATTTTGGGGTCAATCACGTTCAATAGCAGCGCCAGTTTCATTTCTTCCTGGCCCACAATTGCCGTAAAAGGAAATACTACGCGACGCGCACTTGCCGTGGATTGAGCAGTTGGACTCACTAAATTACCTTAACAATATTTTTCTTATTACAGTTCTTTATTGTGACACAGGTAGGGCATGGGGGAATGTGAAGATCGGGAGTAGGGGAGCAGGGGAGCAGGGGAGTAGGGGAGCAGGGGAGCAGGGG
This sequence comes from Nostoc sp. DedQUE04, assembly GCF_034530995.1. Lineage (NCBI taxonomy): Bacteria > Bacillati > Cyanobacteriota > Cyanophyceae > Nostocales > Nostocaceae > Nostoc > Nostoc sp. DedQUE04. The sequence goes on from NZ_JAVRCA010000035.1 coordinate 71,491, forward strand.
AGCAGGGGAGCAGGGGAGCAGGGGAGCAGGGGAGACAAGGGGGACAAGTCTCTCCCAAGTCTCCCCCCTCTTCCTCGTCTACCTTGTCTCTTCTCCATGCCCCATGCCCCATGCCCCATGCCCCATTCCCTATACCAATATCTATTGGGCACAAATGCTTATTAACTGCGTCAACTACCTTAATTTGTCTGTTTTAGTTTTTTGGTGCAAAAGTTCCATAAGCAAGGAACGAACAACTACCAACTCATCAATTCTGTACTAAGCATAAATACTTGTAAACTATATGGTTAGTAGATTCAATCGTAAAAACGAGCAATGGCGTGTGTGGGTAGTTAATGCATCATTCAAATTTATGAAATCATCTTTTCTTGTTCAAAGTTGGCGGCGACTATTCAAGTCTTTTTTTCCCATTCTCATTTTAATATCCTTTGTTACTGTATTGCTGGTGGACAGTTTCACCCCTGCGATCGCACAGATACCTCGTCAGGAAATTCGGGGGGTTTGGATGACCACTAATGATTTTGACACCCTCAAAAATCGAGACAAGGTGCAAGATGCAGTGAGTCAACTGCGGCGGATGAACTTCAACACAATTTATCCTGTGGTGTGGAATTCTGGCTATGTGATGTATCCTAGTGCCTTAGCACAACGTGCAGGTATTCAACCTTTTGTCTACAAAGGTTCAGATGGACATGATATTCTGGCAGACCTGATTACTCAAGCCCATCGCCAAGGATTGCTAGTGATTCCCTGGTTTGAGTTTGGTTTCATGGCTCCCCCAACCTCAGAACTAGCAATGAATTACCCGGATTGGTTCACACAAAAGCAAGATGGTAGTCAAACTTCAAACAGTGCGGCTGGTGAAGTGATGTGGCTCAATCCGTTCCATCCAAAAGTGCAACAGTTTATCACTAATCTTGTGCTAGAAACTGTTACTCAATATGATGCCGATGGCATTCAGTTTGACGATCACATGAGTTTGCCTCACGAGTTTGGCTACGACCAATATACAGTTGCTTTGTACACCAAAGAAACGAAGAATCCTCCCCCAAAAAATTCCCAAGATGCGGCATGGGTAAAGTGGCGGGCAGATAAGATTACGGCATTCATGGGAAAACTTAACCAAGCTGTGAAGCAGAGAAAACCCCAGGCGATTTTCTCTGTTTCTCCTAATTACTATGATTTTGCTTACAAGTTTCACTTGCAAGATTGGCTAGGTTGGATGCGACAAAATATTGTGGACGAGTTAATTGTGCAAATTTATCGTCCGGATCTAAAAAGTTTTGTGGCAAATATTTCCCGCGCAGAAATTCAAGAAGCGCAACAAAGAATTCCAACTGGAGTTGGCATTATGACAGGGTTACGAAATAACCCAGTTCCTATGCAGCAAATTAAGTCTCAAGTGCGGGCTGCCCAAGAACGGGGTCTAGGCGTAACCTTCTTTTATTATGAAAGTCTTTGGAACGACGATCTAGAATCTTTAACTGAGCGACAAGCTGGATTTAAAAATTTTTTTCCATCTCCTGCACTCCGCGCCAGAGCTGAATAACTTTTCTGTTTAAGATAATGTTAATGAGTTCGTAGTAAGGACTTTAATCCTTATTTTCTAAGCACTAAAGTGCTTACTACAAACTTTTCATTACTAGCTTGATATAACTTCTTGCTTCCCACTCCCTACTCCTAACTCAACATGACAATCTTCTACCGAAGTACGTTGTCGCATAGCACTAACTAAAGTCTCGTAGCTAGACCAATTTTCTTGCAGTAGAGTTTTTGCCTGGAGAGCATGAAACCGCATTTTCTGCTGATAAACTGATTCAGAAAAGCCTAACATTGTCAAGACTCCGATCAACTTGCTTTTATCATCAGTTCCACCCTCAGCATTATTAAAAACCAGGGTTTCAGCAGCAATACCCGCCATCCAAACAGTGCAGTAGCGGTCTAGCATTTGGGCGCTGATTTTACCCACTTCTAGTTGAGATGCTAATTCGCCATCGTCAAAGCTAACGCCGCCTTGGCCAGGTTGTCCCTGTTTCCAGGCTTCCCAAGCGCTGAGTGTGTAGCCAGTAACGGGAATACCCAACAGGTAAGCAACTAAGAAATGTCCTGCTTCGTGGTGGACGATGCGATCGCGGTGTTCTTTTGAAAAACCAGCAATCCAATCTAAAAAGATAGTACCACCCTTGCCTTGCAAGCTGAAGCTATCTAATGTCGCGATGCCTAAGATGGTGAAGGTAGCAAGTGCTGGTACTGCCGGCGATAAGTTGAAGAATGGCCCCACCAGTACCGATAGGGTCATGAGAAAGATAGATATTGCAACTAAATTTAGGCTAGTTTGGCTCATTGAAAGTTTTCTGAATGCAACTTAATATTTCTTTATTATGTAGGAATTGATGTATATTTAATTGTTTAGGTGTGAATTTTTGATTTTGGTTGATTAATTTATTCTTTGGAAGTCCCTTATTTCTCAATACGATAACGTATCAACTGGTTTATTGCTGTTATTGGTAATCCTAAAGCTTGAGCGATCGCAGCATCGACTTGAGCGAATTCAGTCACAGGAAACTCAAATTCCATTTCCTTTAAAACCGAATCAGCAGTGTAAACTTTAACTTCAGTCAACTTTTGTTTGCGTTGAATTACAGCTTCAATAGACATGACAGCTAGTGAAACAGAAAACTGAATTTGATGTTTTGAGTCGGCGTGAATTTGGGCGGTTGGATCGTAGGTATAGCTCAATACTTGATACGTTAGCAAACCCGTACTCAACCAAAAAAACAATCCGATTAAGGGTATTGGCAGCCAAAACTCTAGTCCTAAGTTAATGAGAAATTGCAACCAGCGAGGTCGAGCCATAATACAGAAAAAGTTTGATGATTAATTCATCATAGGAAAAAGAAAAAAAGTACAGCGACATAATGAATGAGAATTTTACTTGTAGAGGATGATGTTACTCAGTTACAACCACTACAGGGTGCGCTATCGAAAGTCGGACATATTGTAGATGGTGCTGAAGATGGTGAAACAGCCCAATGGTTAATGCAACAGAGAGACTACGATCTGTTAATTTTAGATTGGATGTTGCCCAAAGTGAGTGGTGTTAGTCTGTGTCAACAGTATCGTCAAGCAGGAAAAACGGCTCCAGTGCTGATTCTCACAGCTAAAGATGCAATTTTGGATAAAGTATCTGCTTTAGATGTTGGTGCAGATGACTATCTAGTTAAACCCTTTAGTTTGCTGGAACTGTTGGCAAGAGTACGAGCACTGGGACGCAGAGCGCCACTCTGGCAAGGCGACACGCTAGAGTTAGCCGACCTACAACTTCATCTCAACACTCTAACGTTACAACGCCAGGAAGTTACAGTCCAGTTGTCGGGTCGAGAGTTTCAATTGCTAGAATATTTCTTTCGACATCCCAGGCAGGTACTTACTCATGACCAAATCGAACAAGCACTCTGGGAGTGGAATATACAACCAGACAGTAAAGCGATCGCCATGTTAGTGCATCGACTGCGGCAGCGCTTACAGATGGTGAAAGCAGAAGATTGGCTGCAAACCGTTTACGGTATGGGATATAGATTGCTTGCTCCTGAATCATGCGATCGCTAATCCCTAATATGTTCAACCGGAGTAGGCGTAACCTAGCTCGCTGGTTTACGCTCTCTATGGGAAGTATTTTGGCGATCTTCGCGACAATACTTTACTTTTTAGAAGTAAAAGAGCAATTGCGGGCATTTGACCAAGAACTTTACAACACAACTCAGTTGATGGCGGCTGGCGTTGAAGATGGACTTTACCAAGAACAGCAACGCATTAGTCTCGAAGATGTCCCCATCTTGGGTGGTGAAGCTTTGCCCTTTGACAATAAAATTATTTATGCCCGTTGGTACACTCCCAAAAAGCAATTACTAGAGTTTTTTGGTGTCATTCCATCAGAGCAGTTAAATAATCGATTAGGATTTCAAACAATTGAGTCAAGCGATCGCGTTTCTACCAGTGTTCGCCAAAATAAACAGCTGCGTCAATTAACAGTTCCTGTTTTTCAGGATAAACAATTAATTGGCTATCTAGAGATAGCCGCTTCTTTAGCGCCTGTTGAAGAAACTTTATGGTCGTTGAGACTGTTTTTAATAGTAGGTGTACCCATTGCTTTAAGCGTAATTGGTTTGACGGGGTGGTTTCTTGGTGGAATGGCCATGCAGCCAATTCGCCAAACCTACGAGCAATTACAGCGTTTTACAGCCGATGCTTCCCACGAGCTACGGACACCCCTTCAAGCAATTCGGAATCATGCTCAGTTTAGTTTGCTCGAACCAATCGATCCCAATCAACAGCAAAGTTCCCTGGAAAATATTGACCAGATTGCTGAATCAATGGGAATGTTGATTAGTGATTTATTATTCTTAGCTCGAAATGAAGGACAGTTAAAGCCAGAGGCACTTCACCTCGTCAATTTGGTTAGCTGGCTGGGAGCATTAGTAGAGGAATACACTCACTCAGCAAAGGTAAAAAACTTAGAATTCACCAGCGAATTTCCTGAACAATTGGTAATGTTGAGAATAAATCCAGATTTAATGCGGCAAGCAATAACAAATCTTCTTAGTAATGCCTGCCGCTACACGCCGTCTGGAGGTAGAGTTTGCTTACGAGTCTTCTTTGAGTCTCGTTGGGTAGTAATTGAAGTACACGATAGCGGTATTGGGATTCCAGAGGCAGATTTACCGCATATCTTTGAGCGGTTTTATCGAGTAGATAGTGTGCGATCGCGCCATACAGGAGGCTTCGGGTTAGGATTAGCGATCGCCCAACAAATTGTCCAGGTACATGAAGGACAAATTATCGCAATCAGCCGTTTGGATGAAGGCTCTACATTTCAAATCAAGCTACCCTTCACGCCTAAACCTTTACCATAACGAGCAATTCATACTGGGCAAGCAAAGATTTTAATTGTTAGTGAAGGAATTTCTTGGCTTAAGACCGTGCTGTTACTTTCTTGTTACTTTTATCCGGCAATCTGAAAATAAGCGTGAGTTACACATCAGATTGGAGGTCTTAACAAATGAATTTCAATCCCATACCCAGCATCGTTTTAACTAGCTTGTTTGCCTTGCTAATTTCTTTTGAGGTGGAAGCGCAGAAAGCACCAAACCAAATTGACAATTTGCCAAACGCTCGTGTTACTACTATCTCCGGTCAAGTTACTAAGCTTTTAGATGACGAGTTCATTCTCAACGATGGTAAGGGACAAATCATTGTTGAGGCAGAACCTCATTTGGGGCAACCCATTAACCTCTCTGTAGGAGAACAAGTCACCGTAGTTGGCAACTATGATAACAATGAGTTCAATGCCCTTAGTATTACTCGTGCCAACGGTGAAACTATTCAAATTCATGACGATTAAATATCTGATACTTCAGGTTGTTCCCATGAATCTAATTTTGATTGCTGAAGATTAACCGGCGTTGCTGAATCAAGGAATGATTCTTGTAGGGTGGGCAACACGAAAGCCTCGAAATACAAGGGATGGGCATCTTGCCCATCTCACAAAACTAGCAAAATCATCCCGCTTTCTCTGCAACGCCGACTAATCTTGTTTGCTGTTTTTTTCTCTATCACTAGAATGATGGCTACTTTTCCAGTCGCAGACATAATGTGACCTTAGTAGGTATAAAACATCAAATAGGATAGGAGATGAATGTGGCTGAAGAATTTAAAAAAGGCGATCGCGTTGAATGGAACACTTCACAAGGTAAGACAACTGGCAAAGTTGTAAAGAAGCTCACTTCACCTACAGATATTAAAGAACATCATATTGCTGCAAGTGAAGATAACCCTGAGTACTTAGTTGAAAGCGATAAGACAGGGAAACAAGCTGCTCACAAGCCTGATGCTCTGAAGAAAGTAGAGGAGTAATGCTTAGTTATGAGTAAAGATGTTAAAGCCGTGGTTGACGAGTTTTATCAAGTTGTCAATATGACACCTAAAGAACTAGAGTCTTGGCTAGATACGGATGAGTCACAAACTGTCGGACAAAAAGATGGCGACGATGAGTCAATCGGTCATAAATCTGGACAGCGTATCATCCAGCTATTGCAGAAAAAGGATGATTACACCGACGACGATCTTTCGCACATGAAGAAAGTTATTAGTTACGTCCATCGTCACATGGCACAGAAGCCATCGGGTGATTTGGAACACACACGCTGGTGCTATTCTTTGAAAAATTGGGGACACGATCCACTTAAGTAAAGTACTTTGTAGCCTGCCATTTAGGTGGGCAAATTCCTGCGATCGCTCTTAGTGCTTACGCCGTAGAAACCACACAAAAACAGGTTTTTACAGCCGGATTTCAACTCCATATCGCTAAACCAGCCGATCCTGCCAGATTGGTAGCTGCGATCGCATCTCTTGTGAAGAATTGAACTTTTAAAAGTCATCAAGTTTGAAGCACGCAGACTAAGTAAATTGGTGAGAATAATTCAAACTATATTAACTAATGTAAAAAATATTGAAATTAGTTTCTAGTGAGCGGCTCCAGCCCTTACTACAAACCTTTAATTATTTATGCCATCCTACTTAAGAGAAAAACTTACGCGCTTACAGTGGGATTATATAGTAAGGATGTAAACACGTTGTTTGTCCATCTCTAACCTAGTTCTACACTTGTCACAGCAAAGATGCGATTAATAGGTAAACTAGGAATTTCTTTAGTGTACATCCGAGCAGTTTGAGAGACTGGTTGCAATTGGTAACGTTGAACTAGGTCAATCGCTTGTAGATTTGCATCCGGCACATCAAAAAACACTGGAGCATGAGGATTTTGTGCAAGCAAGGCTTGAAACAATGCTTCAGCAATCTGTTCGTCATTAGCAAATAGTGGCCCAACCCTAAAACCTGTATGGGCAGGTCGGATAACTCCGTAACCAGCAAGAGATCCATTTTTGAGAAACCCGAAAGCAATACTTTCTGGCTGTTCAATCCAATGTTGCAGAAACAGCGATCGCTTAGAAGGAAAAAATTGGCGATCGTAAGCCACCAAATCTTCAAAAGGCACTGTTTTCAGATCCACGATTCCAGCAGGCACAACACCGCCACCTACCCCTTCATAACGAATATGGTTATAAGCGATTTTGAAACCAGACTTTTTGTAGTTATCTTGTTGAGCTACTGCACCATCCAAGCCGATGTTACGATCGGCACCCAGATAGTCCATTGCTGTCTTCCAAATTTTTATACCCAACCCCTGCCCACGAAACTGGGGTTTCACAACGTAAAAACCTATAACGGCAAAGTGTGGATCGTAAGCAACAGCAGAAATGCACCCCACCGGCTCACCATTCAACTCACCCAAGAAAAAACCGCTCTCGTCAGTTTGATAAAAAGATTGAGCATCATACTTTCCTGGATTCCAACCTTCGGTTGCTGCCCAAGTAATCGCCAAATCCATTTCCGACCTTTTCATTGGGCGGACGACGAAATTCTCAGTGGTCATAATATCTTCTTACTGCTAGGCTGTTAACTATTTAACTTTGCTTTTGCAAACTAAGTGATAACTCTTAATATTACTTTTTTGTATAGCTGCGACTTCTAGTCGCTTGAGCATCATTTACTCAAATATTACTGTTCTATAGCAATCTGATTTGATTTCTGAATTAATCGTAGGGACTAGGGACTGGGGACTGGGAAGAAGGAATAAAGCTGTACTGAGTTTTTTTCAAAAATCAAATATGAGTCCTATATTACCATATACTAATACATGATTTTGCAAGTGCGATCGCCGTTTTTTTTTAGCGGGGATTTAAGGATTTCAGGGAAATTCTGACAAATCAAGAGTGAGACTTTGTGCGACACAATTCTAAATAAATTAGTTATGCTTTTGTCACAATTTTGCAATAGCTCTGTGAATATAACCCAATTTATCCCACTATTTTGCAACGCCAATTATTCTTGCAGACGAGCAATTACACAGTGCATAACTTTAATTTCATTAACAATTCGATCCAGTTCTGTGGAAAGTGGAGTTTGTTCTCGAACGGCTTGTAATGTGGGAGTTAAAGTGTTGGAATTGGTAGCAATCTCTGATAACCGAGCAGTATGTAGCTGTTGGATTTGGTGGTGAATTGCTTCGAGATCGCTATCCAGCGCTGGTAATGGTTGGGGTGAGTGTCCCTGTCCAAGGGCATCTGCTAAGTTTTCCAAAACTTGGACAATGGTATCGGCAAGTTGCTTGAGTTCAGTAAATTGGTACTCGCCGCTAAATTCCCGCAGATGTTCTGCCAAAGTTGTTACCGAACTGAAAAAGCCACGAATATATGCCATCAACGTCATTACAGGTTCGATTTCTCCCTGAATATGACGAGGTTCGCTGAACAATCGTTGAGCTGCGGCGTTAGCGTTGACGTTCTCTAGTGCTGCTTGGTGGCGTAGCATATTGATAGAATCAGCAAACGCATTATGTTCTGGATGGAGATAGTTAGCTATTACTTGCTGAAAGTAAGCAAGATTAGCTCGAATTGTCTTTTCCAGTTGTGCAGGAAGTTGCTGTCGTTCCCAACGCGGGAAAAGCAAATAGCTACCAAGCAGTGCTAAGGCACCCCCAGCAAAGCTATCGAAGATCCGCAATACTCCAACCTGCCAGCCACCTGCACTAATCATGTTGAGTAGCAATATGATGGCGGGAGTGAGTAGTATGGTGAATATACTGTAGCTTAACGATCGCACTGACATCGCAACAAATACTAGCAGTAGGAAACAAACTGCGATCGCCAATTGATTCTTAACTAGTAAAACCAGAGCAATGCCAATAATTCCACCTAAAATAGTACCGATGACTCTTTGGACTGTTGTCTGTGACGTTCCGCCAAAGTTGGGTTTGAGTGCAACTAAAGCTGTGAGCGTTATCCAGTAGCCTCTAGGTAGTTGGAATAGCGAGGCAATTAATTCAGCAAAAGTTACGATCAGTGCGAGGCGCAACGCATGACGAAAGAGGACTGAATCAAAAGTGAAATTATTTCGCAGCGTATCAATAATTGTAGAACGCTCTGGTTGGGCTGGGGGGGAAATATCTCGTTGGGCAATGCTGTTACGCAGTTTTCCTTGGTTTAAATCTGTAACAATCTCTGCATCAGTATGAATTTGCTCTACTAGCTTTGTCAGACTGGCTGTAATTTTCCCAAGGTTGAGGAGATCGGAATAATCATCTGTTTGAGCATTGATAGTTTGATTGAGGACTTGCGAACGCAGAACTTGCCTTTGGTGTTCTAGTGCTTCAAGACTCCGATCGAGATCCCCTAAGTGAGGTGAGTTTTTTCCTTTAGCGATCGCTTCTGATAACATTTGCAGAGCAATTGCTGACTGTTGTATCACTTGTTGAATTTCTGGTTGTAACCGAGAAAATAATTGATGTTCGGATGCGATCGCTAATAGTTCGTTCAGTGCTACAACCGAATTGACAATTTGATTTACATCCTCGATTAATACGAGTAACTGATTTCCTCGTAGGTTAGCTCCTCTTTGCCTAGTCCAAATAGTTGTCCAGACGCTACGGGCAGATATCAAGTTTTGAATAACTGTATCCTGAAATTGCAAAAATCGCTGTTCCCACTCCTGACGATCCTTTGGATTTAATGCTCTGTGGCCTACCAAGTCCACAAAATTGCTTAATGAGAGATAACAGTTAGCAACTATCTGCATTGCAGGTACATAAGGACGCACCACCCACAGTCCTAATGACAAGACAGTTGTCCATGTTCCACCAGCCAGACATAGCCCACAGTGTTGAATAAGAGTAGACAAATTAGAAAATGCAGCGAATCTAGCCAGCGCAATCACAAACATGATCGAAGTAATCAAGCTGACAGATGCAGCCACGTTGCCATAGAGATTGGCTAAACCTGCGATAAATATTACCAAGAACGTGGTCGGGACAGCTAACCAGAGATGACTGCTAACCAGACTTGCGATTAGGAACATCACAGTTACCCCAATCGTGGCTGCGATCATCGCGATCGCTCGCTGACGGTAAGCTCCCTCAACATTTACCATCCCAACAAACCAAGCTGCCATAGTGGCGATCGCACTTTCAGCAGTATGACCTGTAATGATGCCAATTCCAATTGGGACACCCAGTACAAAAAGGCTACGCAATCCAGAGGAAAGGGCGGGCTTACCTGGCTGGAGTTGAAACTGCTGCAACAACCAACCCAGAGGACGTTTATCTGTAAATGACATTATGAGACTGGCGATTATAACAAAGCGCGATCGCTTCTTAAAGCATTTTAGCCAGATATAACTGCGTGGAGGATGTCTGTAATATGTCTTTTGAGGTCATTGAGTTGCTTAATTTTTACTATCATAAGTACATTTGCTGAGAATAACTTCCAGTTCATTCTGTACTTGCTCAAGTTCTTGGCGCTTTTGGTAAATCCACATCTTTTCAGCCTCACGTTGTTCCAGGGTTTCATTGTGAGCTTTTTCCTGCTGTTCTAGGAGATTTTCGTAAAGTGCGATCGCTTGTGCAATTACTCGACTAGCTGATTCAACTCGGTTTTCAAAGACTGAGCCAATAATCTCATCTAACTTCGCAGGTAATTTATTTTTATCCATTGACTCATTAAATTTTTGAAATCCTATTTCAATTACTTTCCCCTTTATTGTCTCTTTTAGTCCATCCGAATTAAGCATTCCAAAACCAAACGAACCTGCAATTGTAGCAACTACACTTGCAACAATTACGGCAATAAAACCAACTCCTGTAAATACCATTAATCCAGCAGCTAAAGCACCAATCCCAAAACCACCACCAATTCCTCCAAAACCCGGTGGTCGCAAGCGTGAAGTTGATATGTGGGAAATCTTGAACGCAATTTTCTATGTTTTGGTAGAAGGAGTTAGATGGCGATCGCTACCGGGTGACTTTCCCGTCTGGCAGACGGTATATAGCTATTTTCGCAAATGGCGCAAAGACGGAACGTGGCTGAAAATTCATGATAATCTTCGGCAGTGGACACGGATTGAGCAGGATCGCCATCAAAGTCCATCGGAAGCGATCATCGATAGTCAAAGCGTCAAGAGTGCAGCGATGGTTAGTCAATTGATAGGCTTTGATGCAGGAAAAAAAATCAAGGGACGGAAGCGATTTATGACGGTCGATACCTTGGGGAAAGTCACAGCGGGTCTTGGTCACGGCGGCCAATGTGGGTGAGCGAGAAGGGGGCAAACAGTTTCTCAAACGGGTTAAACGATCTAGTAAGCAGGTATCTCGGTTGACAACTATCTGGGTGGATGGCGGCTTTGATGGTGAGCCGTTTATGCAGTGGGTGATGGAATGAGTGCCGTTGGATTGTGCAGGTAGTGTTGCGATCGCAAGAGGCTAAAGGTTTTGTCTTGCTCAAAAAACGTTGGGTTGTTGAGCGAACTTTCGGTTGGCTAATGGGATGCCGGCGATTGGTTCGAGATTATGAGTTATTGCCCGAAACATCAGAGACTTTTATTTATCTTGCCATGATCCGTATCATGGTGAAGCGATTAGCATAGTTTTTTACTCCTAAAAACTTTTCAAACAACCTCTAACTCCTAACTTTTAACTCCTAACTTTTTGAATCACCAATTCTGCATTTCCACCAATTCCATGCACAACTCATTAATTTGCTCCAGATCGGGTTTATGAGGTAGGGCAGATTGTTCGCAAACAACTTCCATTTCGGCGACTAAATCTTCTGCTATTTTCATCACCTGTTCATAAGAATACTCACCTTTTAAAATAGCTTTTAAATCCTCAACATCACCAGCTATTCTCCTATCTACAATCACTTCACCTCGCTGCAATATTTCTACTCCACTGCGTAACAATCTAATGCAGTGCATCCCATGTTTGAGGTCAAAACCCGATTTTCTTTCCATTTCTGCTCTAGCCGGATTTCTATTTTCCTGCCAAGATAAGTAAGCTTTCCATTCCCTTAAAGCTATTTGATAGCTTTGGCTTTTCTGAAGCAGACGGATAAAATCTTTACGGCTATTGGTTAACTTTTGGGTATATTCCAAAGTTTCATCGGGTAAAGCATATTGTTTTAACACCCCTTTAAAATCAATATCTGCTGTCAGCAATTGATATAATTGTTCTGCTTCTTCTAAAAACTCAATCCGTCCTCTGATTAAGTTATAAAGATACTCTAAAAAAGCATTTAGCTCATCTTTGCTCAGAGGTGCTTCGTCTTCTATAGCGAAGTCAGATGGTATCGGTTTTTTTTGCGGTGGCTTTAACAACCACTTACGATGAGTTTCCATCTTTTTGATTTGGGCAAAGGCATAACCAGTGTAAGTATGTTTTACCTTCTTGCTCAAAAATAACTGCTTATGATTAATTAAATTCTGTCCGACTGCGCTTAAAAAAGGATAGTTATTCAACCAGAGCAATTCTAAAACATTGGGGTTCGCGCCTGCTAATAACTGGAGGATTTTTCTTAATTCATATATAACTGTGTCTTTGTTACCATCAACGAATGGAAATATTCCTGGTTCATCCCAACCAGCATCTTTTTGTTCTATCCGATCGAATCCCAAATAGTACCTTTTGGGCGCAATAAATACTCCCCGATAATCAAAGTCGGAATCAGGACGATTTAAACCATAGCCGTGGCTACCAGCCAAACCAATTAAAATAGTTCTTTGCTCAACTTCTATTCTTTTCATATCACCTGATTAAAATATAGTCATCCTAACTCATGAATTAAGCAGGTGGCGAGATGGAGAGTAGAGAAAGGATTTTTAACTCTCTTCAGATATTACATAGATACTGTCACAGCATAAATAAAGCTGACGATTGGTACATAACAGCTCTACTTAATCATTTGCAAACAATAAAATCCCCGACTTCTCTAGGAAATCAGGGATTTGAGCCTTGTGTTTAACAAGAATTCCCCTAAAGGAGATGATGCAACAGTATCCCCTTGAGGAGCAAAACTTGTCAATTCAGTTGTTTCTATATTTTCGGTTTCCTAGAACAGAAATTATCTAGGATTAATGTGGCGTCTATTCCCCCATCCTGGGTTGACAATGGCAGCTAAATCTTCTTCAGATAATTTGCTGATTTCACTATCCAGTTCTTTGGCGTCGAAATCATAGCCACGCTCTTGAGCAATTTTGATGAAGGCTTCTGGATCGGCTGTTGCTTTGAGTCTTTGCTGTAACGCTTGATCTTGTTTTACAGCTTCAAAAAGTCGGGCAGCATTTTGCTGTGTCATGACAATCAATCTCCTGTTTGAAATATCACCTTTTAATGTGATAGTTTAACTCTTGAGGATTCACTAACTTTTGTAAAGAATTTCTAGATGAGACACCGTATATTTCATCTTAAAACAAAGAAGAGAAATGTGTTGATTTTGATAACAAAATATAACTTTTAAGCTAATACTAACTAATGTTAATTTTTGATATATTCAGTCCTAAGATAGTAGCAATTTTTTCTAAAACGTATTTGTTCTGACTTCTTGTAAATACAATTGATATTTGTGCGAGTGGGTGATGTCTACGATGGGCTACACCTACTGGAGTTTAGACTAAATATGTCAAATCCCAAGAAAAAATAGGAGGTCTGAT